>DATCTV010000008.1 GCA_036567785.1 Desulfomonilia bacterium
GGGGATCAATGCAGCTGCTTCCGACGAAAGGGCTACAAAGAAGCAGATGATAAGCGCCATAAAGGAGTTTGGCGTAACCAAGGATGAGATAGTGGATGTACTGAGGGTCGTTCTCCTCACGTCGGGAATGCCGCCCTTCACGAAAGGCATGAAGATATTGGGCGAAGTGATGGAGAAATAAACCTTTTCAATTTTTTGTTGTTTTTCTCAATCTTATAAGAAAAAGGCGATTCTATCCTCCGTGATCATGCGCCGCATTCTCAGCCTCCTGGTGGCTAGGTGCAGCAAACGAAAAAACGTTACCCTCATAGGACTTTAAGGGCGGGTTCATGGGTGCCTTCAGAGCCTCGATCTCGGGCCAGTTCCTTCTCCTCGGCCTTCTTCGTTCTCTCAAAATCTCCAAAACCGCGCGGTTCTCTCGTTCTGGGGAGCGGGGATGACCGTCTTAAAGAGGATCCTCTCTTCTATGAGAGTATAGAAACACTGCAAAGAGATACGTCTGCCAGGTCAGCCAGAAAAGAGACCTTCTCACCGCTGTGCTAGCAGGCATGAAAACCGCACATGATTTGTCATGCTCTGCCAGCGACACTTATCTCAGGAGGAGCTATCGCTGTCCGCTATAGGCTCTGCCAGCAAGCCGCCGTATGCGTATCTGAACGGAAGTGACAGCTCGCCTCGACCAAGCATAGAAATGGCGAGACGCGACACATAAAATTCTGCTACTTACAAGGATTAATGGGCCAGTTAGAGGTTCGACCACAACGCGAACATATCGGTCCGCTAGTTCCTGCAATTATCTTATGGGGCTTATCCTCCTTGCAGGGATTAATGGGCCAGTTAGAGGTTCGACCACATTTGGTGCAAATATTTATTCCGTTAATTACTGCGATATCATGAGCCATGAATCCATTTTAGCATTTATAGTAAATAGCTTTTACGATATGTCAATGATACGAGCACTTCTAACAAAGTATGTGTTTAGCTCCCATAATTTAAGTCCAAGGACACCGTTTTCTTCATTTGGGCTCTTGCCTTTGTCATTGCTTTCCTTTATCCACCACAGCTTAACATCCAGACAGCCGATGAGCCAGAAGCTCTCGTTGATGGATCGCTTCTTCTTGAGATCATCTGTGAAGACCACCGGCATCCAACGCATCGACATAAATCAAAGAGTGCAACATATGAGGAACTTTCTTATACAATCAAAGCTACCAATTAAATTGTTAAGGAGAAAAACAGCCATGAACACCGGCGCATCATCAAAAAGGTCGCCTGTTCTCTTCTTCACATTGGTTTACGCCCTTTCCATCCCCTTTTGGGTGCTCAATATCATCTTTCCAATTAAGCTTCCTTTGGATAACCTTCCCGTGACAGACATTGCAGCCACTTTTGCCCCGACGATAGCTGCCTTGATCCTTGTGTACAGGGAGGAGAAGCTTTTTGGGGTGCGGAAGCTCTTGAGGAGAACCTTCGATTATAAGAGGATCACACGAAAGATCTGGTATATTCCCATCATTTTTTTGATGCCGCTCATCTACGTGTTGACCTACTGGATAATGCGTCTTGTGGGG
>DATCTV010000009.1 GCA_036567785.1 Desulfomonilia bacterium
CCTTTTTGACCTCGACCGCGTCTTGGTTTGCAAGCAGGGCCGACTCCCAAACGTAATGATTGTGACTTATGCCTTTTCTTACGGAGGTGGAGAAATCTTTCCGATTCGATTAGCCAATGCTTTAGCCGAAAATGGCACTGCGGTAACGATTTACAACGGACATCAAGAACCTACTGACAAAGGGGTGCGTGCAATGCTGCATCCCCAGATAGCGGTTTTCAACCATTCCTCCAACATCAACCTTCCTTTGGTGCTCAAGGAAATGGGGGCCGAGATTGTGCATACACATCACGCTTCCATGGAAAACCTTTTTGGAGTCTGGAAACTTTCTGATCCATCCCTTAAGTTTAAGCATATTACTACCATGCACGGTATGTATGAGATGATGGGTGAGGATTTTCTTGCAAATACGAAGAACATCATCCCTTCGGTAGATCATTGGGTTTATCTAACATCAAAGAACCTGGAGCCCTTCAAGCAACATGGGTTATATTCTGAAGACAAGTTCAGCCATATTGATAACGGTATGCCTATACCGCATGTTCAAGAAGTTGACCTAAGCCCCTATCGCATTAACAAGGATTCTTTCACGATGTGTGTGGTAGGACGGGCATTACCTGAAAAGGGCTGGAAGGAAGCAGCCCTGGCAGTGAGCACCGCCCGCAAACGAACTAATAAAGACCTTCATTTGTTACTAATTGGCGAAGGCGTTGTTTATAACATTCTGAGGCGGGATTCGCTGCCGGACTATGTGCATCTTTTAGGATTCCGAAATAATGTGGACGATTTCCTGGCTGTCTCGCAATTAGTGCTGATCCCTTCATACTTTAAGGGAGAAAGCTTCCCCTTAGTCTTGATTCAATCTTTCATGGTGGAAGTGCCAGTGATTGCCACGCGGATTGGGGAAATTGAAAGGATGATGACACTAGATAGCGAACATAAGGGAGGTATCCTCATAGATTTGAAGGATGGGAAAGTGGATCCGGAGGACCTCACCGAAGCCATTATAAAAATGGTGACAGATCAGAACTTTTATGATGAGTGTAAAAATTCTGTGCGGCTTCTAAAAGAGCGGTTTGATATAAAAAACGTGGCGAAAAACTATTTAGCACTTTATAAAAGAGTTTTAGATTAAAAGTCTGATAACGAATACCGGGGGTGAGGTTTTATGGGCTCGCATTTTGCAATTAATGATATAACATTCCCAAGGTGAGGAGATGCTGGTGAATAAGAAAAATACAGTCATATCGATACTTTCAGTTTTATGTATGGGTTTGTTTCCATGCTTTTTTCTCTATCTTCAAAACACTGGTATTGCAATCTTCAGTGATTTCTTAAGGATCGCGGGAATCTTTGCTTTAGGTAGCCTCGGTTTACTGGGTTTGAGCTTTCTTGTGTTTCGTAACATCGAGAAAGCTGCATTTTTTAGCGATGTTACCTTACTTTTTCTACTATATTTTGCCTTGATCGAAAAAGTAATCATAGAAAAATTCCCGATGCTCTATTACTGGCATATCGCACTAATTTGTCTCTTCTTGATCTTCCAAATCGGCTATCTAATTTATAGCAAAGTCAATATTAAACTTGCGAATCAATTCACCCAGGTTTTTTTGTTCCTTTTTGCAGGTTTAATCCTCTATAACGGGGTCATTTCAGTTCCAAAGGCGCTCCAGGCAGCCACGAATAAAGGGCAAACCCAAACACAAACCCAAACCACAGAACAAGAGAGTGCTTCTCCAACTTCTGTTACTAACGAGAAGCTGCCTAATGTTTATTATTTTATTTTTGATGAGTATGCAGGGTTTGATAGCATCCAGAGATACTGCAATTATGACAACAGCGCATTCTTTGATACCTTGGAAGATATGGGATTTGTTGTTTCAAGGCATTCCTTAAACTATACCAATGATACTTATACAGAAATTCCTAACTTGCTGCAGTTGAACAGAATCAATAAACCCTCAATGACCAAAGCAGATAAGCAAAGTAACGCAAGTAATCCATTCTTACTCCAGTTCTTGAAGGAACACGGATACACCATAAACGTCCTTGATATGTATAATTTTATTGATTTAGCTGCTGCTGATCTTCACTGGGATCCCCATTTTGTGACGACTCATGGAACCTTAGAGTCTTATGTCGTTAAAAATACATTTTATTATCCTTTTTATGATCTTAATGGCTATGACAGAGAGATAAGACACAGGCTTAATGCTTTTAAGTATTCTGAAGAGTCGAGCAAGATTGCAGACTCTAACCTGTTCACCCTAGGGATGTTCTGGTTTCCTCATGAACCTTTCATATTTGATGAAAATGGCAATAAAACAAACGACGCTGACCATTCAAATTTGCGCGATACAGGACCATACTTAGCACAATACAAGTATGCATCAACAAAAATATTAGAATTGGTTACTGAAATCATTAAGAATGATCCAAACTCAATTATTATTTTGCAATCCGATCATGGATATCGCTATCCCGACTTCTTAAAGAACTTATATAATATAGACATTTATGACATGAGTGTCGAATCGCCATACATGCGCAATATATTGAATGCAGTTTATTATCAAGGTCAGTTTATTGACATAGATAACTATTCAGGAATTAATACGGTGAGAACTGTATTAAACAAATTGCTAAATACAGATTTTGAAATGATCGAACAGCCTAATTAAGATCACGAGATCAATCTCATGGAAAAAATAAAAAACCCCGACTATTGGATAATCACAATTCTGTTGGTAGTTCTTTTTGTCTTTGCAAATGATATTGCTTTAGCCATCCCATTAAAGGAAACATATCATTTGCAAGAAATCGAACTAAACAAATACAATGAATTTGCAAAAGATTTTGATTATAAAATCGAATCTATTTATACGAAGCAAGATATTTTTTTCACAACTGAAATTAGCGGATATGCTTTACTTCAGCCTGATCAGGCTAGTCCTAATAAAGCTATCAAATTGGTATTCTCTTCTGCCGATAAACGTTATGAAGTTGATGCATCCATCATTGACAGATTTAATTTAAACCAGTTGTATGGAGATAAAGGCATCGTCGGCATTAACCATGGCTTTATCACGCGGTTTTCTCCATTGAAAATGGAGAACGGCATCTACAAGCTTTATATCTACTGCTATGAGAACGACAACACCATTGGGTTTATGGATACAAATCGAACCTTCGAAAAAACCTACCGCACCTTCAAAGAGGTGAAGAAATAGCCAAGCACGGTTTGGAAGCGCCAAGCGTAATGCAAAGCTCCCTTTACCTATCCTTTTTATGAAGCACAATACGAGGGCTGAGAGATTAGCTCTCGTTTGTTACTAAAACTCAATCTGGTTAAGATTTAGGCTTGTTGATTTATAATATGAAAAATATTTACACGCTGATGAATCCATGTCTAAATCAGAAGCCGCAGTATCCAAAAGCACCTCGCGCAAAACTCAAAAAGTGGTTTTGGCGTCCATACTGCTCGTCTTTGCCGCTTTCTCCACATATATCGCCCTCAACCTAGCCGAAGGCATCATCCCCGATGAGCCGGCACATTTTATCTTCTCTAAGGTCTATGCCACCACCTGGGGTATCCCGCCGGATTCGCCTGAAACGTATTCGCAGGGCTGGTATATTGCGCATAACCCCTTCCTCTACCACTGGATAAACGGCAGGGTAATCAACCTGATCATGCTTTTCAACCCGCTGGCAAGCGACAGGCAGCTACTGGTTGGGTTGCGCCTTACAAGTGTCCTTTATTCCCTAGGTACACTTTATTTTTGTTATCTCCTTGCCAAGGAACTGATCTGCAAGCCCTGGTGGCCGCTGCTACCAGTCTTTTTGCTGGCCAATACGCTGATGTTTACCTTTCTCTCGGGCGGAGTGAACTACGACAACATGGTGAATTTGCTCTGCATGGCAGGGTTGTATTTCCTCATACGCGCCTTTAACGGCAAGGATTTCACCACAAACTCCTTGGCTTGGCTCGTTTGCGTGTGCATAGGCTGCCTAGCAAAATATACTGTGCTGCCTTTGGCCTTGTTTTCTTTTATCGCCTGGCTGGTTTACACCATCCGCCAACACAAAACTATCTTTCCGCTGCCTAAGCTTGCCAAAGGGCAAATAGCCTTGTTAAGTGTGCTTATCCTGCTAGTAGTGGGGAATTTGGCAATTTATGGTTATAACTTGGTGGTCTACCGCGCGATCCTGCCCTCCTGCCCGGATCTCCTCCAGCCGGCACAATGCGACCTGAGCCCCTACCATGCCCGCTGGGAAACTTATAGCTTAGGGCGCAAAATGACCGTTTCCGAAAGCATCCAAGCCGGTTACCCGGATCCTCTAACATATTTCGTCGAGGTGTGGGTTAAGAACATGCTCACCAAAACCTATGGCATATTGGGGCATAAAACATATTACCCGGCGCATATCATCACTTTCTACCGATTGTTCTACTTAGGGATGCTGCTGCTGGCTGCCCGCTATTGCCGGCGCCCACCTTACGCCATCTGGAGCGCGGTTTTTATCATTCTTGGCTATGCTTTGGTGGTTTTTATAACCAATTACAACAGTGAGTTGAGTTACGGCTTTAAACATTTTGCTTTGCAAGGCCGCTACCTTTTCCCTATCATTGGGCTGGTTTATGGGCTGGTCGGGTATACGCAGAGCCTGATTAAGAACCGCACGCTGCGCATCGTGGTGCTCGCACTAACATTGATATTGTTCTTCGTGGGCGGACCAATTAAGTTCATCACGCGCTATGAAGGTGTGTTTTCCTCCTGGTTCCTCCCACGCTAGATCAATAAAAACTATTCCTGACCCTCTTTCGTCGAATCCTCTGGCGGCATCTGTTCAGAAGGCGCACTGGCTGGGCGCTTCTTGTGAGCTGAGCGGAATGCCATATATCCGCCACCCCCAAGGATGATGATCACTGGGATCAGCCACAGTGGGTTGAAGCCTGTGCCGACCCCAAACAGCGTGGTTTCTGGCGTCGCCGTGCTGGTCGGGCTGGGTAGTAAGGTGGGTGTAGGGGTGCTGGGCAAGGTTGGGCTGGGGGTCGGTGTGGGCGTGACGGGCGTTGGTGTGGGTGTTACTGTTGCCGGTGGCGTGACTCTTAAGAGCAAGCGGTCCCCAGGCCACAAGGGGTAATTTTCAGTCATGTTATTCCATGCGAGCAAATCTGCCAGGGGAATTCCATAGTAACCGGCAATCCACGAGAAGTTTTGCCCTTCTTTCACGATGTGATAATAGTTCCCATCGGCAGCCGGAGTCAGCATTTCGATCGGAGTCAGCGGGCGAGGAGTCGGTGTTGGGGTCACATTGCCAGGATAAATCACCAGCTTTTGGCCAATCTGCAAGGGCATATCCACCGTTAGTCCATTAAGCTCAAGAATGCAATTGACAGGCACGCCATAAACCTCACTAATCATGGTTAGGTTTTGGTAAGCTTGCACGGTGTGCACAATCCTCCCATCCGCATCCGGCGGACTGGCGGTGAAGTAACCAAAGGGCGTAGGGGTCATGTAACCCTTAGCTTTCGGGTTGGGAATGACCAGCTCTTGCCCCATTTGGAGCACAGTTCCTTCAGGCAAATTGTTCCAACGCAGGATTTCTTTAATCGTTGTTTGATATGCGACTGCGATAGCCCAGAATGATTGTCCGGATTGGACGACATGCACGATTTTGCCATTAGCATCCGGAGTCGCAATGGTGACTGGCACAATAATGCCATAGCCTCCACCACCCTCCACCGGGCCACCCGGGGAAGTGTAGGAGCCGCAAGCCTGCCCAGAAACATAAGCTGCCTGCAGCACGTAATAAGTGGAGCCATTGGAGGCCTTGGCAGTGCCAGCTCCAATATTGCAGTAATACGGCTTCACCGCAGGCAGCATGTGCGATTCATCTGACCACATAACCATGATTTCATCTATGCTGGCACCATACCCGATTGCAAAATTTTCGGTAGCCCAAACCTTGCTTCCGCCGCCATAACCCGCTGCAGCCAACCTGCCAGCTACGTCACCAATATGCCAAGAAAGCAGGTTATCAGCCATGGTCTGTGCAGTGCTTTGCGCCACGGCATTGATAATGGGATCTTCGATTAGGGTTTGCAATCCGTAAGAAACGCGTAATGTGTTCATTGCTAAAATGAGGTCTGCAGCTGTGACTTGTGAAAAGTCATAGCGCAAAGGCTCAGCCTTCTCAGCAAACGCTAAAGCCGGAGGAAATAAGGTTGAAGCCAGCAATAAAATACAGGCGATCAAACGCATTTTTATCTGTAGATTAAGCATGAGCTATATATATCACATTTTTTGCGCAAGGTTTTTATCAGCAGATCTTTGCTTTTACCCACAAAAGCAGAAAACCCTGTTAAAATAGGTCAACAGTAAAGAGCAGAAAGCGCCCGAGTGAAAAAGCTGATCATCCAAATCCCTGCTTATAACGAAGCCGAGACCCTGCCGGAGGTATTGGATGATCTCCCACGGCAGTTGGAAGGTATCGAGAGCATTCAAGTTATTGTAATTGATGACGGCTCGACTGATAACACTGCACAAGTGGCGCTGGAACACGGCGCCGATTTCGT
>DATCTV010000010.1 GCA_036567785.1 Desulfomonilia bacterium
AGAACCATACAGTCGGACTGGGTGACATAGTATCGGACTGCCGCATAGAAGGCATAACTCGGGACTTCGTAACCGTCTCCAAACTCCAGAACGGCTCAACACTCCTTGTAAGACTTCCCGCTCCTGATTATGTTGAAAGAAAAAGTAAGAGATAAAATCAAAGAGTTATAAGGTTATAGTCCTGCTTTCCAAGTCCGATAAGTTCGGAATAGGGGAATAATGTCGTACCGTCCGACTTTGTAGCTTCCCTGAAGATGTCTTTGCCTCCATGCTTTTCAATTGTAAGATCATAGGCGGCTTTATCGCAGGCTACCGGATCGATTGATGATGCAATGCCTATATCATGGCCTATTATTCTGGTATCAGTCATACAGTCGCAGTCTTTGGTGATGTTGTTTATAAAGGTGAGGCAGACAAGCTTTTTGTTCTTTACTGCGCCGAGGGCATATTCGGCGAGTCTGTGCTGGACTTCCGTGCCTGTTGCACCGCCCCATGGAACGGAGATAGCCTCTTCCGGGCAAACGGCTATGCACAGTGCGCATCCCTGGCATATGTTATGATCGATTCTGGCTTTGCCGTTTACGAGGGTGATGGCGTCGGCCTGACATGATTCAATGCATATACCGCATCCCGTACATCTTTTGCCGGGAGAGGGTTTTACCTTTGAATGCATTTCAAGCTTTCCTCCGCGAGAGCCGGAGCCCATGCCTAGATTTTTTATAGCACCCCCGAAGCCGCACATTATATGCCCCTTGAAATGGCTGATGGCAATGATTGCATCAGCTTCAGCAATAGCCTTTGCAATTCTTACCTTATCAAATATTCTGCCCGGGATATTTATTACAGTTTCTTCATTGCCGTCATCCCCGTCAGCGATTATGACGGGAAGTCCAAGTGCTGCAAAGCCATGCTCTTCCGCGATCTTTATGTGGTCCCTGCCGTTATGCCTCATGCCTCGGTAAAGAGTGTTGGCGTCGGTCAGGAAACAGTTGTTACTGTGTTTGATCAATTCGTTTACTACAGGGGTTATTTGAACGGGTTTTACAAAACGTGTGTTGCCTTCTTCTCCGAAATGAAGCTTTACCGCAACCCTGTCGTCTTTAGCAATCCCGGGTTTCAGATCATCAAGAGCCGCCATGAAAACTTTAGATATTGCCTCGCTGTCAAATTTCGATGAGAAGTATACGTTCGCCATATGTTTACAACCCCGTTTTTAGAACAAGGTCCGTAATGGGACCTCTTGACTTGCTGCCCTTGAGAACCATATGCCCGTAGTTCGGGTATCCTTTGAATTTCTTTACGATCCAGTTAAGGCCGTTGTTTGACGAATTGAGGTAGGGATGGTCAACCTGGTTCGTATCGCCCAGAACATAGCATTTCACGTTTTCACCCATGCGTGTGAGCAGGGCCCTTGTCTGGTAGCGGGTCATGTTCTGTGCTTCGTCGATTATAACCACTGCATTCTCGATATTCATGCCGCGGATGAAGTTTAAACTGACTATCTCTATCTTTTTCGGATTCAGTTCCAGTCGTGTGCTCTGGGAATCAAGGAACAGAGAGTTTGCGGGCCTCTGGCTGTGCAGTTTCACAATGAGATCAAGAATGCCACGCATGTATGGCGCAAGCTTTTCTTTTTCATCACCAGGCAGATAGCCGAGCTTTTCCCCGATTTCAACTACCGGCTTGAAAATGAAGATCCTGTCAAATGCCTTTGGTTTCTGGAGAACGAGATGGAAAGCGCATGCAAGAGCGACAAAGGTCTTTCCGAAACCTGCTTCCGACTGGAGCGTCACGACGTCGATATGATGTGAAAGCATAAGCTCCATTGCACAATTCTGGTAAACGGTTCTGGGTTTTACTCCCCATGGGTTATGCTCATAATCGATATATGCCTCTTTTCCTTCAAACCACAGCTGTCCGTTTGTATCCCAGTAAAATGAGTTTGAAATCTTTTCATCGGTTTCTTTTATGAACCCGGTGTAAAGCTGGCTTTCCGAATGGAACGGTTTGGAATCGCGGAATTCCTGAGCCCTGAAACCCTCTACCAGAAGCCTTACCCTGAACATCCTGTCATTTGATACGATCACAGGTTCATAGCCGCTTATAAAACGTTCTTCATTGACGTGTGCATATTTGATATCTTCAAGGATATCATCGTCGTTGGTCTCGCTTCCGGTATATGTCTTGTGGGGTATTTTTATTATATTCAGTCTTGTATCGTCTTCAAGCCTTGTGGCGATCAGGCTTATAATGTGGCTCAGATCGGCTCTTTTTTTAAGCCTGTCCAACTCCATTATGACTGAATATGGTATCAGCACACGGTTTTCTTCTCCGTTTCTGAACATATCAATACAGTCAGGATTTTCAATCAGCGCATTGGTGTCGAGGATATAACATTTTTTCATAAACCGGCCCGCCTTGATGTTTTATTGATTCCGGATAAAGGATTAAAAGCCCGAAATATCGCATCATCTTTTGTAATGTTCAGCAATCCTTTTGAAACTGTCTGTTCGTATAGTCTTTTATAAAAATTATCCTCAATGTCTCTTATTTTATGTGGGTGTGAATCAATTATATCTTTAAACAATAAAGGCCTTTTTTTTGCAATGTATTCAATGCAGTCCGATAAGTCATCCGGGGAGAAAAGCATCGAATTGTTGTATGGCAGCATCTCAACTTTCTCAAAATGAGGTTTCAACTGCTGATAACCGTCTTCAAGGCAGAATGCTTTAAGAAGCTTGTTTATTGCAAATTCTTCAGGTGCGGTAATGCCTGTATGTTCCATGCTGGACGGGATTAACTCCGTGATCTCTTTCAGGGAATCCCTGCTGTGGGTTATTGCAATGAAAATGCCGTCGGATTTCAGAATTCTTGAAATGTCTTTGATCAGATGCGGGAAAAAATATAATGAATAGCTGGCTATGATGAGATCGTATGTCCGGCTGTCAATTGCTGTTATATAATCAGCGCCATTCCTGATGAATGTTCCCGAATAACCGCTCTTTTCGACTGTTCTTAAAAAAGGAACCTCATTGGAATCTACGATGTCAATACCTGTGATACTGGCATCAGGCGCAAGCTTGTCTTTAAGGGTTTCTTCGAAAAGGCCATAACCGCAGCCAAGATCGAGTACATTGCCGACCCGGGAGATATCTATTCCCGAAAGGGCGATTTCCCTGATATCGCGCTTGTTTGTTGAATATCTTGAAATTATATTTTTAGTGAATTTGTGATCATGAACCTTTTCATATGTTCTGGTAATGTCTTCTTCTGAGTACAGGTGGTTTCGGCTCATGATTTAACTGAATATTAAAAGATTGAATATCCTTTTTCAACCCTGATTGAATCAAAACAGCAGAATTATTATTTGAATCAGGAGTTGATACGGACGACTTTCGAATGGTCGGATCCAGTGAAATTTGCATTGGCGAATGAGGTTATACCGGCAAATCCGGCAGGCGCGGACTTATTATCCAGTATCAAAATCAGTTTCAGGGTTCCTGTAATCGTTTTGCCGTTATGTGTTTTCATATCAACAGGCATGCTTATAGAAAAAGGTGACTTCCGTTTTGCTGCCGAAATCCCTTTTATGAAAGCATCGCCTAGCGCCTGAATGGATTCCCTCGTATACAGGAAATCTCCTGACATGTTAAGGGCTCCTTCCCTTGAGTATCCGAGCAGGAACTCTATCGACGGGCTTATGTAAGTAAAACACAGCGACATGTCCGTAAACCAGACCAGGTCGTTCGTATTATCGGTTAAGGCTTTTATATGACTGGCGGGTAGCAATGATGATGTCCAGTCTGTAATGTCCGCTATCGCACACCTGTATATGCTGTTCCGAGATATATCATATCCAGCTGATTCAATCTTCAGTCCCAGTAATGAGGTTTTTCCATGTGAATATTTTGACTGCAGTTCGATGATTCTTGCAGCATTATTCCCCTGTGAAAATTTTACCAGCTCTTTCTCGAATTTTGCCAGAGATCTGGATGTAATAATTTTTGATATTGATAACAGCCTGACGTCGGAAGGCTGGATTCCAAGGATCTGCACAGCTTTAATATCTGCTTCGATAATGATGTAATCCTTATCCAAATAAAAGGTTCCGATTGCATTCTGCATCTTTCGCCCATATTGTCTTGAGAATTCTTCCGATAGAATCTCCACATGTTTTTTCCATGATATGTCTCTGAGACTGCATATTATACCGGTGCATTCGCCGGAAGAGGTGAAAATTCCCGAAGTCGTCATCTCTATCGGAATCCTACTGGCGTCCTTGGCGATCAGAAAATTTTCAATCGGAGCGTCTGAGAAAAATGACCTGCCGGCCTTGTAATAAGAGAGCCTAAGCATGAGTGCGTTTGTAAGAGCCGGATACAGTTCCCTGCCAAGCAGATCAAACGGACTGTTTATGAAGATATTTCTCAGTTCATCCTCTGAATAACCGGTCATTGCTGCAAGCGACGGGCTTATGTATTCAGTTTTCAGTGAATTGTCAAAAATCAGAACAGCGTCTCTTAAGCTTGAACTGAGCCTGCTGTATTGTTTTTCAACATCATTCAGTCTGGTTTCGTAGTATTTTTGTCTGTCAATATTCCTGTATATTCCTCTGATCGAAAGCGGTATTCCTGATTCGTTGAATTCGGCGCAGACAATTGTTTCAGCAAAGAAGCTTGTCCCGTCTTTTCGGGAAATCCGGGTCTCCAGGATGCATGCTTCATTTATTGCTGTCCTTGGGAGCAATGTGAGTATTTTTTTTATGTCATCAGGAGTGAAAACATCCCTCAATGTTTGTTTGAGAGATTCCTCCAATGAAAATCCCCGTTCTTTTTCATCAGAGGGGCTCATATATTTGACGTTCAGATTCATGTCGGCAACAAAAACCACGTCCTTCAGATATCCTGAAAGGATATTCCTGCTGTCGTTTAATGCCTTTTCGTTTAAAGAAAGCCTGTGCTTAAGGTCTTCAATGTCCGTAATCAGGCAGACGGTTCCGGTCTGGATGCCATTATTCACAAGAGGATGGCTTTTAATGATAATCCACCTGCTGTCTCCGTTCTTCATTTTTATACGACGTTCAGATGTGTTTCTGTCTGAAAGGAATGCCTTTACAGATGCCTGCCTGTATTCAACCTGCGTATTTTTGTCCCAGTAAAGGAAATCCATCAGACTGCTTCCGATAAGCTCTTTTTTTTCAAAACCGCTTATTGCGGAAAGGCGTCCATCAATGTTTGTGATCCTGGCATCACGGTCAAGCCACAATATCATATCGCTGACATTATCTATAATGAAGCGATAATCGGAGCTTGTTTTCTTCAGATCGTTCAAATATTGCGAATAATGAATATATTTCGCATATTCCACAGCTGCATCTGAAAGTATTGACAGGTCGGAAGGGACCCACTGCCTTTCTCTGACATCCATGCATATGACAAAACCCCAGAATACCCCTTCTGTAAGTATTGCGGATGTCAGGTATGAACTTGATTTCTTGATCTTCAAAAATTCGATTTCTTCGACCCTTGATGAATTTCCCCATGATGTAAGATTTACCGATGTCTTATTAATAAGCGACACAAGGAAAGAGTCTTTTATCTCAAATTCATTATCATCAAAGATGGTCATGCCTCCGGATCTTGTCCATGAAAGAAACTTTCTGATCTTATCAGATTTTATATCGCTGGCTTCGTAGACAATAACCTGATCAACGTCGAGCCTGTGACCGACTGACATGGTTATTGAATTCAGAATGTCTTTAGGGTCCCATTCTCTTGATTGCGTTTCCAGCATATCCTTTTTCTCGCAAAATACATAATTATATTCCAACTGATTTGCTGTATAGCAAATCGAAATATTTCATGCAATATTAATATTAACCAATTAAAACAATAAGATACGACTATTATTCCGCCAAGTGTAAGAGATTGAATTAACATATTGCGAATAATAATAACAGAATTTGCTACCAGGAAATACGAATTTGATGATTTTATTCAGACTTCGTGTTTATTGAATGGGGTCTTTAATGTTGATGTTGAAACATGTAATCCCGATAAATCCCATGCAATTTTCAGATTCATCGCAGAAAGGAAAGATTTTCATATTGCCTCTTATTTTTTCCCCTGATGAGGACACCATATCTGCGGGAAATGTTTTCATCCACCCGAAATCCTTTTTCCGTGCTGCAACAAGGCCTTCTAAAAGGGCTATGGCTATATTTGCCAATGTCTCGGTTGTTGTTATCTCATCACCATACATTCTCATTGCTTTTTCTGGTTTATATCCAAGCAGCCATTCGATTGAAGGGCTTATGTAGATGTACTTCAAATCCATATCCGTTACCCAGACCAGATCATTTGTGTTTTCTGATATCTTCTTAATTAGGTAGGCAGGAATTTCAGATTTTTTTTCGTTGATTGTCATGGCGACAGTGGAAGGTATGGCGCCATGGGTGAAGTGCTTCAAATGAGCAGTTGCTTTGAGTATCTGTTTTGAGGGGAGAAGGATTTCAAGGTCGATATCCTTTTCTTTGTTATGTGTTAACTTCATAAATTCGGATTTCAGATTATATTTATCGATAATATCCAGATTGTCCGGACTCATTAATCTTTTTTTCCCGTCATCCTTCCAGATAAGCGATTCCGCTTTCTGGGTGGCATTAATAATATCGCAATCCATATTCCAGAGTATGACTTTTTCCTTTAATCCGGAAAAAAAATCCATATATAATCTGGATTCATGATGAAATGATTCCTTTCTGTTGAATTCATAAGGTTCTATAATACATAAGGTCTGTATTGTACCGTCATTTACCGCCAGAGATCTGAATTCAGAGCTGAAATTTGCATAATCTCCGCTTTTCAGTTTTAATCTGAAATTTTCCCATGGCGTCTGCCTGAAGGGATTCGATGCAAGCTTTATTATGTTCTCTCTGTCTTCCGGATGTAAAAAATCTTCAAACGGTTTTCCTGTTAATTCATCGGGACTGTAGCTTATAATGCTGGCGCTGTTTTTCAGGGCGTTTATGATTCTTGAGTCTTTATCTAGATAAAGGATCGCGACTTTAAGGATATCAAGCAGGGCTTCGTAAGATTTGATGATTTCCAGAGACGAAACGAGAGGCTCTTTTATCCTGTTGATATTAACCGCAAGACACAGGTTTTTCTGGGATTCTCCTTCAGCCTCAGCATGGTAGAAAAACAATTTATACCAGATGCAGGTTCCTTTGCCGGATATTATTCGGATCTCTTCTGAAATAGGCCGGTTGTTGACCGATAACAATATTCTTTCAAAAGACGGCCTGTCATTCGGATGGATTATATCAAGGATGTTCTTTTCAAGCAGAACCTGTCTTGGAACATCCAGATCTGAAAGTATATTTCCGCCAGCATCTTCAATGGCTCCTTGTTTATTAAAAATCAAATACCCGTCAGCAGCATATTTGCTCATCCATGCAGGCATTCCTGATGTCCTGTTATCTGAAAGGCGGTCCTTAATATAAATGTATTTCGTTAATCTGTTTACTGATTCCAGGAGTTCCGGCAGATCATCAAGTTGAAACTCCTTTTTATTATTACCTTTGACGCAGCATACACATCCCCATAACTTTCCACTGATGCTTATAGGGGCAAATAGTATAAAGTGAACTCCATTTTTTATTAGGGAATCCAGCATGACTTTATTGTAGCTGTGCAGGGGTTCGAAATATGGATAAAGTACCTGCAATTTTTCATAAACCCTTGGAAGTTTAATAGAAATTTTCGAGATTTCCGCGAAAGGGAATACGTTGTTTGAGCTTTCTTGAAGTATCTCATCTCTATCAGGATAAAATCTTATTATTGCTGCCGAATTCATCTCGATTCTTTTGCATAAGTTGTTCAGGCTATTTATTATTTTTGTATCAATCTCAATTAAAATACCTTCCGGTCTCATGAGATGGGAATATAGCATGAAGAGTATATGGGCAAGGTATTTTTACACCACCCTGATTATGGGGAATATATTTCTTTGGGAAAATAAATTCAAAATTGCAAATAAGACGATATTAATCGAACAGCGAATTACGTATTGACAATTTGCTATGTGTAAATTATGTAAAATTCAAGGAGCAGTAATGACTTTAAAAACATGGCTTCAGATTAATAGTATTAATCAGAAGACGGTTGCTGATGAGCTGAAGATATCACGCAGCTATTTCTGCCAGATTGCCGCAGGAAAGCGTATTCCGACTAAGGATATTGCCCTGAGAATAGAGGGTTATACAAACGGCAAGGTGTCAAGGATGGAACTGCTGTATCCAAGAGAAATCAGGCATGAGCTGAATGCAGAAAATGATATGATTATTGTTGGCTCTCCTCTTTCCGAGGATATCAGGCAGAAAGTGTTATCATCAGTTAAATAGGGGAAAGGTGAAAAATATGCAGCTTTTAAGAAAATGGTTGGACAACAAGGGTATCAGTCAGAAAGAGTTTGCAGACATGATTGGTGTTGCACCAAGTACTGTTTACAGGGTTATAACAGGCAAAACCAGGCCAAAACTGGATGTTGCAAAAAGAATAGAAATACTGACTGATGGTGAGGTTTCCCGTTGGTCGGTTCTATATCCCATGGAATTTAAAATACAGTAGTTTTAAATTTTATTGTTTTTGAAAGAAGGGGGTCTTTTTATATTGCATGCCGGTGTGGCAGGGGAGTTATAAGAAACTGGCGAATCAATCAATTTCAGATACTTCCCGGCATTGGCATTTGTTTCAGGAAAGGCAGCGGACAGTTTATATATCCGCTGCTTTTTGTTCATATGGTCATCATGTATATATTGGGCAGGAAGAGGCCTAATCCTTTCTGAATGGACTTTCCGTGTTTACTTTATAAATTGTTTATTTCTATAAGGTTGATATAAATAACAATTATTTTCAATATGATATCTGATAACAATAATTGCTGAACGCATTAAGGCTCAAGCTGCTTGACTTTTTAAAGGATATTTGATTATCAGCTTTTAAGTAAACTGATACTGGTGGATACCAACTGCCGGTATCTTTTTTATTTTTGCTTCGGAGGAACCCAATGCAGAAAACACCCATAACAAAAAAAGGTTATCAAGTACTCATGGATGAACTGGAAAATATCAAAAAAGTTGAGCGGCCCAAGGTGATTGCAGCAATCGAAGAAGCCCGTGGACACGGTGACCTTTCGGAAAATGCCGAATATCAGTATGCAAAGGAAAAGCAGTCATTCATGGAGACAAGGATTCAGGAACTCGAGACAAAACTCGCCACTGCCGAAATAATCGACACTTCAAAGATCCCCAGGGATAAGGTTGTATTCGGATCGAAGTTTGTTGTCTGCAATACCGAAACCGAAGAGGAGATGACATATCAGATTGTGGGTGTCGATGAATCTGACATAAGCAATGGACTTATTTCAATTGCATCACCGCTTGCAAAAGCACTTATCGGGAAGAAACCCGGAGATACTGCCGTATTTAAATCGCCTGCAGGAGAGAAGGAATACGAGGTTCTCAAGATTATTGATGAATAAAAGTATCAGGCTTGAGAAATATGTGGGGATAGTTTGAGGATTCGTTTTTAATTATCTCGACATGCGTATCATAAACACTCTCTATATTTCTTTTCGTAAGGACCTCCGACGGTGTCCCTTCGGCAAAGGCTCTGCCGTTCTTGAGAAGAAGAAGACTGTCACAGTAGGCAGCCGCCAGATTAAGATCATGTGCAATCATCAATATCGGTATCCCGGCCGAAAGACACCTTCTTTTGATCAGGTTAAGCACACTTGTCTGGTGTCCGATATCGAGATGTGAGGTCGGTTCGTCCAGCATCAGGATATCTGGTTCCTGTGCCAGGGCCTGTGATATATGAACACGCTGAAGTTCTCCGCCGGAGAGTTCATCAATCCTTTTATGAATCAGCTCTTCAAGTCTCATTGATTTAAGCGCATCATAAATTATCTGATGATCCGAGCTCTTGAGCATTCCGAAGCGACCCCTTCTGGGATATCTGCCCATTTGCACGAACTCTTTTACCCTGAAAGGAAAGAAGGCTTCCTGAAATTGAGGAACCGCAGCTATTATGCTTGCAAGCTCACGCCTTGGCATGCGGTAAATATCTATGCCCTTTAATTTTATGCTCCCATTCCATGGTTTTAATACGCCGCTGGCAGCTTTGAACAATGTCGATTTGCCGGCACCGTTGGGCCCGATTATTCCATAGAATATGCCGGGATTAATTTTAAATGAGAGATCATCAACAACAATCTTTTTATTGTAACCGACTGAGAGGTTTGAAATTTCCAGGATCATGAAATGTTCTCACCCTGCCAGAGAATCATGAAGAGAAAGAACAAACCTCCGATGATTCCTGTTATTACGCCAACAGGCAGTTCCAGGGGTGATATGACTATACGTGAAATGGTATCCGAAAGAACGAGCAGAATTGAACCTGCAATCATTGATGCAGGTAAAAGGAGAATGTGGTCCGGTCCGATGATCTTTCTCATGATATGAGGCATAATAAGTCCCACAAAGCTGATTACCCCTGCCACGGCAACGCATGCACCTGTTATCAGTGAAGAGATGAGAAACAGTACGGCCCTTGCATACCTGGCATTTAAACCCAGATACATGGCTTTTTCATCTCCCAGGCTCAGGATATTTATATCACGTGAAAACAGTATTAAAGACAGCGCAAGGGGCAGCACGAAATAAACCATGATCCTTAAGGAATCTTTTCCGGGTGCACTCAGGCTTCCCATCAGCCACATGACCGATGCATATACGTCTCTGGTTGTTGAAAGGGAAAAAAGCAGCATCATTATGGACGAGAGCAGAAAACCTATTATAACACCGCACAGTATAAGCATCGTATTGGAGAAGCCTTTTGTAGATGCAAGGCCGAGTATAAGAAGAATAGTTATAAGGCATCCTAAAAAGCACATCCCGATCATTGCCGCTCCTGAGAGCCCCACCATTATGGAGATTGTCGCTCCAAGCGCTCCGCCGCTCGATACACCGAGCGTGTAAGGTTCCGCAAGAGGATTTCTCAGGACCGCCTGGAAGATGACACCGCAGGCTGAAAGGGCTGCACCGACAATAATGCCGTTTATGATTCTGGGAATTCTCAGATCCCAGATTATTGCACTCAACAGGGGATTCGAGTCCTTCTTGAACAGAACGGATGCCAGTCCTTCCGGTGTGAGGTCTGCGCTGCCTGTAATCAGGGATATTATGACTGCCAGAAAAAGAAGGATAAAAAGTATTATGAAGACGACAGGTTTTTTCATAGAGGTTTGCCTGAGAGTATCGATGAGATTATCTTCAGACCTTCAACAAATCTTACCGGGGTTGCCTGGCATACCTCATCGGCATTAACCGTGAATATCCGGCCTTCAGATACTGCGCTTATTCCTTTCATTTTTTTCCAGATATCAGTGCCGGCGCCCATGCCGGATATAATGATTATTACATCCGGATTTCTTGTCAGGACTTCTTCCATGTTGACTCGAGGATACTTGGTTTTTATATCGCCGAAGATATTCATGCACCCCGAAAGCCTTATGAATTCGCTGGCAAATGTCGGTCCGCCTGCAACGATCATCGGGTTCGCACTGATCTGCCACAGGACTTTATAATGTCTTGATCCGGCCCTGGCGCTTATTGAAGACACCTCTTTCCTGCATTTATCAGCAATCCTTTCTGCCTCTTTCTGACAGCCTGTCAATTTCCCCAGCCTTATGAATTCGGTGTTCATGCACTCAAAACTTTCGCAGCCTTCGAAAATTTCCACCGAAAATCCCATGGAAAGAAGTTTTTCTATATCTTTTTTTCTGTTTGCATCTTTGCCTGCAAGTATCAAATCAGGTTTCAGGAGGATGATCTTTTCAAGGTTAATATCAGTCAGGTTGCCCACGATCTCCTTTTTGCCGCCCGGATTCATACAGTATCTGGTTACCCCTACGAGGTTGCCCTGTAAGCCGAGGTCAAAGAGTTCACTGGTGATAGCCGGTGATAGCGAGACTATTCTTACGGATGCAGCGTGTGCCGCAGGTGTAAGAGAGGCGGCAACCCACCCAATCATAATAATTGCCATCAGGAACCTGAATTTCTTCATTCTGGGAAATATATTCGTTAAATATCTGACAGGCAAGAAATTATACATCCTTTGTGCTATATTTGAGATAAGCTTGAATACTGATCGGAGGTCGTATGGTCTATGCAGCCGTAGCGCTAGCTCTGATAATTGGATTTATCATAGGCTGGCTTGTTTCAAGGCAGGAGACAGTCGCGCTGAAGGCAACGCTGAATGCCCAGATGTCGAGCATCGAAGATGCGAAAGTGAGGATGTCCGAGAGTTTCGGAAGCGCTGCCGCCGAGGCATTAAACGCCAACAGCAGGCTTTTTATAGACCAGGCCAGGGGAGTCCTTGAAACATTGATCGAACAGTCGAAGGGCGATCTTTCCGTCAGACAGGAGGCGATTGCAGGCATTGTTAAACCTCTTGGGGATGCCTTGACAAGATATGAGGCATACATTGCCGAAATGGAAAGCAAAAGGCAGACCTCCTCGGGAGAACTCAAGGCAATGATAGAGCAGATGCTGAACGCGAGCGCAAAACTGGAAAACCAGACGCGTTCTCTTACTAACGCACTAAAGCGCCCGGAGGTTAAAGGCAGATGGGGAGAAATAACCCTGATGAGGGTGGTGGAGGTCTCAGGAATGAGCCAGTACTGCGATTTCGATGTGCAGCAGTCAGCGAATACCGAAGAAGGCAGAAAGCGTCCGGATATGATCGTGAGGCTTCCACAGGGCCATTCGATTGTTGTCGATTCCAAGGCGCCTCTCGATGCCTACATGGACGCGCTTGATGCGCAGGATGACGCTGCCAGGAAAGCGCAGCTGATGCGCCACGCACAGAAGATCCGCCAGCACATGGCTTCTCTTTCATCAAAGGAATACTGGAAAGATTTCAGTCCGGACACCGAGTTTGTCGTCCTCTTTCTGCCCGGGGAAAGTTTTTTCAGCGCGGCCCTTGAGCAGGACAGGCAGCTGATTGAAGACGGGATAGCAAAACGCGTCATACTGGCTACACCTACTACACTTATAGCCCTCTTGAGAACCGTTGCGGTTTCATGGCAGCAGCATGCGCTTAATGAAAATGCAAAAGAAATCGGCAGGGCCGGAGGTGAACTTTTTGACAGGCTTTCAACTTATGCAGATCATATGAAGAAAATAAAGGACGGGCTGCAGAAGGCGGTCAATGCATTCAATCAGGCTGCTGGTTCATGGGAATCGAGGATCATGCCTTCGATCAGCCGCATGAGAGACCTTGGCGGCAAAGAGGCCGAAGAAGGCATGCCTCCCATAGGGCATGTTGACGGTTATATGAAGACATTGAAGATCGAGAGGGAAAATGGGATTTCTGGCGGCGACGAAGGATGAATTAAAAGGTAGAGAAGCTGACATCATAATAGTTACAGGAGATGCCTATATAGATCATCCATCATTCGGGGCGGCAATGATAGGCCGGGTCCTTGAAAAAGCAGGCTATACCGTAGGTATTCTGTCCATGCCGGACTGGAGGAATCCAGAATCCATAACTGCACTGGGAAGGCCACGGCTTTTCTTTGGTGTCACATCCGGAAATGTGGATTCCATGCTGAGCCTTTATACGGCGTTTAAAAAAAGGCGTTCCGATGATCCGTATGTCCCGGGCGGCGTCGCCGGAAAAAAGCCCGAGCATGCCGTCATCAATTACTGCAATCTGATCAAGGCTAAATTCAAGGATGTGCCCATTGTGATCGGGGGGATTGAGGCATCCATGAGAAGGCTTGTCCATTATGATTTCTGGGACAACAGGCTTAGGCGCTCGATCATCGAAGATACGCGAGCCGATATTCTTGCATACGGCATGGCGGAAGCAGCCGTGGTGGAAATCGCCGGCAGGATAGCTTCCGGCAGATCGCTTGAAGGGATACCGGGTACTCTTCTGATGGAAAGGACACCGCCTGTAAATGCAGTCTTGCTGCCTTCTGAAGAAGAGGCTTTGACAAATATGGATGCATTTCTTGAAACCTGCAGGCTTTTTTATGAAAACCAGGACAAAATACTGGTCCAGCAGACAGCTTCCCGTTTTCTCGTTTGTTATCCTCAGCAAAGTATGGCTCAGGAGCAGATCGATTCCGTCTATTCTTTGCCTTTCATGTATGCGCCGCACCCATCATACATAGAACCCATACCTGCATTTGAAATGATTTCCGGCTCAATCAATGCCCACCGGGGATGTGTTTCAGGGTGTTCATTCTGTTCGGTAGGACTTCATCAGGGAAAAAGAATTGTCGCCAGAAGCTCTGAATCAGTCCTTGACGAAATCCGTCTGCTGGCAGGGAATAGGCATTTCAGAAAGCATGTTAAAGACATAGGCGGGCCGTCAGCTAATATGTACGGTTACGGCTGCAGGTCAAAATGGAGATGTTCGAGGATAAGCTGCATATATCCCGATTTATGCCGGAACCTTGAGATAAAGACGATGCCATGGATAAAACTGCTTGGAGATGCGGCAGGAATAAAAGGGGTGTCGAGGGCGACTGTAGGGTCAGGCATACGCTATGACCTCCTTATGAGGGATAAGGATTCCATACCTCTTTTGAGGGCCCTTATTAAAAACCACATCAGCGGCCAGCTTAAGATAGCCCCTGAACATACAGAGGGCCATGTGCTCAGGGCGATGAGAAAAACTCCGGTTTTCGATCTGAAGGAATTTACCGGAATGTTCAAAAATGAAACGGAAAAAATCCGTAAGAAACAATACCTGCTGCCCTATCTGATGTCATGTCACCCAGGGTGTTCTACAAGTGATATGCTTGCCATGAAGAAATGTATCAAAAACGTCTTCGGCTTCCTTCCCGATCAGGTCCAGGCGTTCATTCCTCTTCCCATGACAATTTCATCGATAATATATCTGACTGGAGTCGATCCCTTGACTTCAGAACGTTTCAGAGTCGACAGAAATACCCGGGAAAGAAGGGCTCAACATGGCATAATCATTAAGAAGTCCTTTTTTTAAATTAGTTGCAATTTGCAGTTAAAGGTTTGCTCCTATCATCCGATATATTAAGATTAGAAGGAGCTAATCGTGGAAGTAAAAAGCATCAGAGCAGCCAACATTAAAAAGACCTATGAAAAGCTGAAAGCTCAAATTGAGAACCGGAAGGTTGACGATAAAGAGAATATCAGTATCTCCATAAATTCGGCAAACCGGGTTTTTGGAGAATTGATGGAAAATACAATAAAGAAATCACTTAATATTGTATCTGCCGCAAGCAGACCGGATCTTGTAAATGATCAAAAAAGCTCATATCACCTTTTTGAAAACAGAGCAGGCTTCAATGTGCAGGCCGGACAGCATGGAGAAACAGGCATAATAAACAACATCATGAGTACAATCGAGGAAACACCTGAAATGCGTATGAACAAGGCGAAGGATATTCTCAGGAAGATAAAGGAAGGTACTTACGCGGCTGATTATTTGTCAATAGCCGAAAAACTGCTCAGCCATGATGTGGTGATGCGCATCTAGCCCCGGCAGATCAGATTGATCCCTTCAACAGTTTCGGTATCCGATCCATTCAGCTTGACGACATAAAGAGTCTTTTTAACTGAGCCGTCCACCATCAGGCTTATTTTGCCGGTAAGATATGTTTCATTGCCTGATATAGACAATAACGGGATCATGTCCGAAGCGGTATTATGAGGAAGCACAGATGCATCTATCAGCAGGAAAAGGGCGTCAGCGGAGATAAATGCGCCTGTATCAGGTGAAATATTATCTTTTGAGAAGACTTCAAGCAGACGCTTGCACCTCTCGTCATTTGTAGGCTGGAATGAAAAATTGTTTAACAGGTAGATTCCCGGATTATCCCTTAATGTTTCAAAGACATCCTTGTTTTCCGGTGAACGTATAAAAAATACAGGAATTTTTATGTTCTCTGACCTGAGAAGTCTGACAATCTCCGAAGTTTTATTGTCGGCCTCGGGAATGATAATCAGGGATGGTTTTTTTCTATTTAACTTTGAGAGTTTTTCTCTGAAGCCCTTTTCATTTATATCGTAAATATCAATGATCGTACCGCCGGAGTTTGTAAATTCTTTAAGGAACATGGTTGCAAACTTGATTCCCCCGTCTTTTCCGGAATCGAGGATAACCGCTATCCTGGTTGCGTTCATCGTCGATCTGATGAAATGCAATGAGGCACGAATCAATTCGTCTGAAGAAGGTGAAAGTCTCCATATTCCGCTGCATGTTCCCGGAGCGGAATCAGGGGCATTTACAACTATGACCGGTATTTGCAACCGCAACTGTTCACGTTTCCTTTTACTGTTATCAGGACAGTATAAACGGCTCAATTCCAGGTATTCATCCCCGCAGGCCAAAAGGATCACTCCTGCCGCATTTTCCTTCTCGAACTGGCGGACAGCTTCAATTGCGGTGTTGGAATCGCCCTTTGAGTCTCTGAGCGTTATCGCTACGTTTCTGCCTGCAATGCCGGGCGCATTTCCGGCGGCAGTGCTGATTGCTGCAAGATGATTACGTGCAATGGACTCACAAGGACCAGTGAGAGGAAGAATTACGCCTATTTTTACAGGCGCTCTGTCTGAGATCCGGATTGTTTTCTCAGTCCGACTGTCTTTGGAACATCCATGAAAAATAAACATCATAATTATGAATATCGCCGGCAATCTCAAGATGAATCTGATCATTTTCATTCACTGCTCTTTAAATCAAAATACATAATATTTCCAAGAGTTAATTTATTTATCAAGATGCCAAATAATCTCACTTATGATATTCAAGGAAAAAAATTGAGGGGATCGAGTTGCCATACATAGAAATTTCCGGGAACAGATTTGAAGCCGATCTTATAATATTTGACAAAGACGGGACACTGCTTGATTTCAGACAAACCTGGCTCAGTGTTTTCCGTGAACTTATAAACCTGATGCTTATTAAAACCGGCCCGAGCAAAAATCTGTCAAAGAGGATTCAGGACATGCTCGGAATGGATTTTGAAAAATGGGATATCGACGGCAATGGTCCGCTGGCAATGGGGACCTCGTTTGAAGTCGAAAATCTTCTGGCAGGGTGTGTTTATCTGGAAGGCATAAGGTGGGATAATGCCGTAGAGATTGTAAAGCAAACGGTTAAAGAGGTTTTCACAGGACCGATAAGGGAGAAAAACCTTATCCCCTCAAAGGGGGCGATTGAAGCTTTAAAGCTTGTCAAGCAGAGGGGATTTCTGACTGCGCTGGCAACCAACGACAATACAATCGATGCGACAAATGACATGAATGCGCTTGGTGCGCTGCCTTACCTTGATGTTGTTGTTGGTGCGGACAGCGTCAGCAATACCAAACCCGCACCCGACATGATTTTTCATATATGCGAGCTGCTAGGGAAAAAACCTGAAGATTCAATCATGATAGGCGACACCATGATGGATGCGATCATGGGTGCGAATGCAGGGGTAAAAGTAAATATCGGCATTGCAGAAATAGTTCCGGCTGAAGTCCTGGCAACCAGGGCAGATGTCGTCATCATGAGCATGGACGAAATCGGCTGAGATAAAACAATCACATTACGAGCTGAATATAAAGGAGATCAATATGTCTGATTATGATGCCGTGGTAATCGGTGCAGGAAATGGCGGTCTTACTGCAGCAGCCGGTCTTGCGAAAGAGGGTCACAATGTTCTTCTCCTGGAAAAGCACAATGTCCCCGGAGGCTGTGCTACGAGTTTTATCAGGGGAAGGTTTGAATTCGAAGTCGCCCTGCATCAGCTCAGTGGATTGGGGCTTCCTGAATTTCCTGGACCCTTGAGAGGTGTCCTGAGCAATCTGGGCGTGATAGACAAGATAGAATTCATCCAGCAGAAGCACCTTTACCGGATAGTGGTTCCCTCACGGATGGATATAACGCTGACCACAGACAGAAAGCAAATTGAAGAGACGCTTACAGAAAGGTTCCCTTCTGAGAAGGAAGGCATCAGAAAGTTCTTTGACCTTGTATATGCATTTTCCATGGAAATGGTCAGTGTCCTCTTTATGAAAGACCCTGAGGCAAGTCCCCGGAAATATCCGCTGTTTTTCAGTCTTGCGCTGAAAGAAACTCAACCCATACTGGATCAATACCTTAAAGACCCTCTCCTGCAGGGGGCAGTGGCCATATATTGGGGATATGCCGGGCTTCCCCCCAGCAGGCTCAGCTTTATGGATTTTGCCCTTATGCTGTGGGCTTATATCGAATTCAAGCCCTGGCATATGAAAGGCGGTTCCCAGGCGATGTCGAACGCCCTGTGCGATGCCTTTCTCGGATACGGCGGCCGTGCAAGATTCAACTGCGCAGCAAAGAAAATCAATGTGAAGAACGGCAGGATAGTTTCCGTCGTTACCGAAGACGGCGACGAGATAACAACCAGGGCCGTCGTGTCGAATGCCGGTCCCATACGCACTCTTGTCGACATGGTCGGAGTTGACAATTGTCCGGCAGGTGAGATGAAAAGGCTAAATACCAGGACTGTAGGGCTTTCCGCCTTCACTATTTACATGGGCTTTGACTGCAATCCGTCTGAACTTGGTATCGAAAAGGCGACCAACTTCATCTGTTCGACAACCGATGCTGATCAGGCCTACATGAGCATGAAGACGCTCAATCCGGCCGAATTCTCACTGCTTACCTGCTATGACGTGGATGACCCGGATTTCTCGCCGGAAGGCGCCTGCCAGGCATCGCTCGTAACATTGCAGTATGCCGAGCCCTGGATGAGCGTATCGCCTTCACGTTATTATGATGTGAAATACCGCTATGCGGAACATATGCTGAAGCTTGCTGAGAAGGTGTTTCCCGATCTGAGAAAACACATTGAAGAGGCTGAACCTGCAACACCGCTTACCCATATGCGCTATCTGGGGCACCCCGGCGGCTCTATCTACGGTTCGGACCACTTTACGAGAGAGACCAGCATGTTTGTCGATTCCCGTTCGGAAATCGAAGGGCTTTATTATACCGGGGCATGGAACGGTGCAGGCGGATTCCAGCCGACACTGCAGTCGGGGGCATCTGTTGCAAGGTCGGTTTCCAGAATGCTTAAGGGTTAAACAAGGGGGAATATTATGGGATCTAAAGATATATTCAAGCAAATTGAGAATTATGATGAAATGCTGAAGGATACGGCAGTTCTTGAAAAATACGGATTTGATTACCAGACAAGAAAAGGCGAGGTGGAGAAGATAATCGACGAGCTTCATCCCGGAAGGCTTAATCTGGTTGTCTCTGAAATAAAAGAGGAAACGCCTAGCACAAAATCTATAAGGCTGGTTTCCGCCGACGGGTACCTTCCGCCCTTTCAGGCAGGACAGTACATCAATATGTTCGTCGATGTCGGCGGTATAAGGACAAGCAGGCCGTACAGCATTGCTTCGGCCCCGACGCAGAGCGGTTATTATGAGATTGCCGTCAGGAGGGTTGACGATGGTTTCGTATCGAATTATCTGCTTGATGAATTAAAGGTCGGGGCATTGCTCCAGTCTTCATCCCCTTCGGGCAACTTTCACTATAATCCTTTATATCAGGGCGACAACCTCGTGTTTATCGCGGGGGGCAGCGGGATCACCCCTTTCATGAGCATGATCAGGGAGATGGCGGACAGAAATACCTCCCGCAGGGTTCACATGCTTTATGGCAGCAGGGTTGAGGGGGACGTCATATATCATGATGAACTCAAAAGGATTGCAGCGGCGCACAAAAACTTCTCGTTCGATATTGTCGTTTCCGAGCCGTCAGAGGGCTATGCCGGGAAAAAAGGTTTCATCAATGCGGAACTCATTAAAGATTCGACATCTTCTGAAGACTGCACATTTTTTGTCTGCGGGCCCGAGGCGATGTATGATTTCTGCCTTGGCGAACTTGAAAAGCTTTCGATACCGCAACGAAAGATCAGGGTGGAGATTATGGGCGCTCCCAAAGATATTACCCTTCAGCCGGGCTGGCCTGCTGGAGTCAATGCAAAGGATGTCTTCAAGGTTCTCATCAAGGGTAAAAAAACCATAAAAGCCAGGGCCGGTGAACCTTTAATGTCATCACTGGAAAGGTCGGGTATTAATATTCCCGCATTGTGCCGCTCGGGCGAATGCAGCCTCTGCAGGACAAAACTCATATCAGGTAAAGTCTTTCAGCCGGACGGGGTCAAGCTCAGGAAGTCGGACAGGCGGTTCGGATACATTCATCCGTGCATGTCCTATCCGCTTGCCGATATTGAAATTATGCTTTGATGTATCGGGCAGTTCACCGTTAAAATAATGATTTATGAAACGCTTTACTGAAACGGTGAAATTGCATATATTACAGCGATAATTTGATCAGATAGGAGGATATTATGTCTGCTGTAACATCAAAAGATATAGAAATGGCACAGAAGTGTCTGACCTGTCCGGTCTGCAAGACGGCAAGAAAGAAACAGTCCGGCATCGCCTTCTGGTTTGTCAAGTCGATAGAAGGCAGCCTCTGTCCCAACTGCAAGGCCTATGAAAGGGTATACGGAAAGAAAGCACACGAACCTTTAAGATAATTGGGCATCCAACAGTAAAAGCGCAAGGGAGGAAAACATGGGTAAAGGTTATATGGGAAAAGTTTTATTTGTTGATCTGTCAAAAGGAGATTTCAAGGAAGAAACTATTCCGGACGAGGTTTACGAGAAATACCTTTCCGGTACTGGTCTGGCGGCTTATCTCCTCTATAACAGAATTCCCGCAGGGGCCGATGCGCTAGGTCCGGAGAATATCTTCGGGCTTATGTCTGGACTGCTCACCGGGACAGGGAGTCTGTTCACCGGCAGATGGATGGCTGTAGGAAAATCTCCTCTGACCGGCGGCTGGGGCGACGCCAATTGCGGAGGCCAGTTTTCTCCGGCTATTAAAAGGGCCGGATATGACGGAATATTATTTACGGGCATAAGCGAAAAGCCCGTTTATCTGTATATAGGCGAAGGCAAGATGGAATTGAGGGACGCATCCGGCCTCTGGGGAAAGGATGCCGTCGAGACCGAAGAGATGCTGCTTGAAGAGTGCGGCCATGACGCTAAAGTAGCATGCATAGGTCCGGCAGGCGAAAAGCTTTCACTTATAGCAGGCATATGTAATGACAAGGGCAGGATTGCAGCACGCTCCGGCCTGGGTGCGGTCATGGGATCAAAAAAGCTGAAGGCAGTCGTACTCGACGGCTGCAGGAGAATCCCGGTTGCCGACCGTGACGAGATGAAGAATCTGAGCAAGATATGCAGCAAATGGGTGGGCATGCAGCCCCCGTTTGTTCCCGGCAACATGACCGGCTTCATCGGCGCATTCATGCGCATACTTCCCACCCAGATGGCACAGGACGGTATGCTCTATAAGGTCATGCTCAGAAAATGGGGCACGGTAAGCATGAATCAGGTTTCCGCCGAGATGGGGGATTCACCGATAAAGAACTGGTCTGGCAGCAACAAAGACTTCGGCATGTCAAAATCAAAATACGTCAACCCGGATGTATATACGGATTGCGAGATGGTGAAATACCATTGCTACTCATGTCCTCTCGGCTGCGGCGGCATCTGCAAGATGACCGGCAAATTCAGTGAAACGCACAAGCCGGAATATGAGAGCGTTCTTGCTCTGGGCGGGCTTTGCATGAACGAGGATTCTGACAGCATATTCTATATGAATGAGCTTCTCAACCGTGCAGGCATGGACACGATATCGGCGGGCGGCACGGCGGCATTCGCCATTGAATGCTACGAGCGCGGCATACTTACAAAAGACGAGACGGACGGCCTGGAACTCAAATGGGGCAATACGGCTGCTATTGTTTCGCTGATAGAAAAGATGATCAAGAGGGAAGGGATAGGCGATCTACTTGCTGACGGATCAAAGGTCGCTTCTCAAAAGATCGGCAAAGGTTCAGAACGTTACGCCATACATGCAGGCGGGCAGGAGCTTGCAATGCATGACGGAAGGGGTGACCCGGGTTTCGGCCTGCACTACAGTGTCGATCCTACACCAGGCAGGCATACAATCGGGGCATGGCTGTATTATGAGATGTTCCAGCTCTGGAAAAAGGTCAAAAGCCTGCCCGCCGTCAAACCTCTTTATCACAAGGATGCAAAATACAAGGCCGATGAGGAAAAGGCGATATGGTCGAATGCATGCAGCAAGTTCATGAACGTACTGAACGGTTCGGGCGTATGCATGTTCGGGGCATTTATCGGAATAAAGCGGACCCCGACATTTGACTGGCTTAACGCGGCTACGGGTTGGAACAAATCGCCTGAAGATTATATGGAAATCGGCGAGCGCATTCAGACGCTTAAACAGCAATTCAACATAAAGCATGGCATCGAGCCCAAATCATTCAAAGCAAACGACCGTTCGCTTGGCATTCCACCGCTGCTGGAAGGCGCAAACAAGGGAAGGACTGTCGAGATAGACAAGCTCATGAAGGATTACTGGACTGCATTCGGATGGGATCCGGAAACCGGAAAACCGAAGGGTGAAACCCTTGCAAAACTGGGAATAGAATAAGAGGAGGATGGCCAGATGTCATATACGATTATTGAAGTCTGCAACGGTTGCGGTGCATGTAAGAGATTATGCCCGGCAAATGCCATAAGCGGCACGCAGAAAAGCCTGCATGTAATAGATGGCTCTCTCTGTATCGAATGCGGCGCCTGCGGCAGAGTCTGCCCCAAACAGGCTGTCAAGGACAGTCTTGGCAGGATATGCACTGCCGTAAAGAAATCGGAATGGGAAAAGCCGGTATTTGATCACAAGAAATGCAATTCATGCGTTATCTGCATTGATGCCTGTCCCACGGGTTGCCTTGCCATGTCAGGGGCCATGGGAAAAGACAAGCATGGTAAACCTTACATGAAAGACGACAAGGCCTGCATCGGCTGCGGTTTCTGTGCAGCTGAATGTCCGGTCGATGCGATAACAATGGCGAAGCCTGCAGCAAAGGCGGCGTAGCTTTAATTAAGAGGTGCACATCCCGTGCGGGATGTGCACCTTTCGATACTAATCATTATCATATCCTCTCAGTTCAATAATCAATCCTATGCGTACGGGAATAATGACTACACCGCTTCACGGGGGCAAGGCACCGGCATGGCTTTTTAAAAGGATGCAGGTGCTGGCCGGTGAGATTGTAAAGGCGATCATACTGGATTACGGGACAGACGAACTCCTGAAAAGGCTCTCAGAACCCTTGTGGTTTCAGGCGCTGGGTTGCGTTCTCGGATTTGACTGGCATTCAAGCGGTGTAACGACAACGGTATGCGGCGCGATCAAAGAGGGTATTGCAGGTTTTGAGCATGAAATCGGTTTTTATGCATGCGGCGGCAAAGGGGCCAGGTCAAGGCAGACTCCATTCGAAATTGAAATGCGGTGCGAAAGACTCGGGCAGGAACCCGCCCCTTTGGTGCGCGCCAGCAGACTCTCGGCCAAGGTTGACAACAACGCGCTTCAGGACGGCCATCAGCTTTACCACCACAATTTCTTTTTTGATTCATCGCTTACCTGGACCGTTGTACAGCAGGGCATGAACGAAGAGGCGCAAACCGCCCGCAGGTATCACTGGTATTCTCCTGCGCTGAAGGATTTTGTTGAGGAGCCTCACGCAGGGATAACCGCACAAACGGCCTTGCATACAGTCTATGATCTGACTGCAAAATCGAGCGTTGAAACCAGGGATGCATCTGTTGAAATACTTAAAGAGGGACCTGATTTTGTGATCGGCGAACTTAAGAAGGCGCGGGAATACAGCCTGCCTTTCAGGCATGAAGTAATGTTACGTGACATCAATCCTGAGAATATACGCAGGGTTCTCATTGAAACCTATGAACAGAATCCCACTGATTTTAGCTCTCTCATAGGGGCCAAAGGTGCGGGGCCGAAAACGATAAGGGCGCTATCTCTGCTTGCAGAGATTATACACGGGACTCAGGTCAGCCGCACCGACCCTGCTGTTTTTTCATTCGCGCATGGAGGCAAGGACGGCACTCCTTACCCTGTTGACAGAAAGAATTATGACCACTCGATAGAAGTTTTGAGAACAGCTGTAGAAAAAGCAAGGATCGGCGAGAAAGACAGACTTGACGCGATCAGGCGGCTTGCCTGCAAATTCTGATATGCATTAATTGCAACCTGATCTAGACAGATCAGGAATGTTAATTACGATTTTTTCCAACATAAGCTCTTTGCTACCTGAATAAAAAATAGACATCTGCAGGAGATGATAAGTTTCTGTGGTTTTATTAAACTGACAATCAATCGCAGTTATCTATAAATTATTTCTAGGGAGTTCAATAACCATATTGACTCCATCTTTCTTGAAAAGACTTGCAGGATAATTCATTATCTTACCTAATTTTTCCACTTCAATTGTTGTCTTCATTTTTTCCGCATCTTTTTGTTTCAGACCTGTAATATTGGAATGGATTACAAATCCCTTATATCTGCTTACTGGATTAATTAAATAATCCTGATCCAAAGAGGCGGAATACATTGCCAAATCATCCAAATACCGAGTAGTCCCAGTTTCCATCATTGGTTTCATTCGACTGTAGGCATTCTCGATCATGGCTTGTCTCTTGTTGAAATCAAGGTTTATCATAACAAGCTCATCGCTTATTTCACGAGGCCAATTGATTTTGATAGTCCTTCTAGGTATTTTAATTGTTCCATTTTCATCCGTCCTCAACCAATATGTTTGTTCATACTTATTATTAAAATTTGTTTCAATATTAGGTATGAACAGAATAATTGTATATGTAATATGTTCTGATGAAAGCATATAAAGAACCGGGACATTTCTGATTGGCTCTTTGGTAATTTCATCAACCACCTTGATAGTAATCGGCCTTACAGCAATGCTGTTTTTTATCCAGGGTATTTCAATGTTAAGAAAATAATTGTTTTTAGCTTCCCAGTATACAAAGAAACAGCTCAATAGGATTACAATTCCGATAACAATCTTTTTTCGGAGCATCATTTATTATCTTATTCTCCCTGTACGAATGCCTCGAACCCTTTAAAACCAGTTTGCTTCTGAAATCCTTAAATAGCATATGCGATCACTCATGAAAAAGAGTAATTTGTTACAACAAACAATAACTTCATTTAGAATACATAATAATTAAAGGTCTCCTGAAGTAATATGCATTATTGTTGATCATCTACAGAGTATCTCTTCTGGCACGTCATCATCAAATACTTGCCCTTCGGGAAAGTCCAGATATCTTGAGGTTATCCAAGATCGGCTTGTACTCAATATATCCACATAAGACCATAGGTATCGGCTTTCAGATTGAAAGACAAAGTCAGATCTTCACGGGTTGATCTATAAGATAGGATACAGATTTTAAATTTTTGATATTTCAGACAAAATGTTCGGTCTTGCTGGTTACGGTTTTCTTTACGGTATTGAGTGTGTCCGTGAGCACAGGGATCACATTTTCCCTTATATCGCCTGCGACCGCGATCAGCAGCAGGTCGTCTCCCACTTTCAGTTCGCCCTCGTTCACATGGACGAGTATCTCAAATATACCGGGCCGAGATTTCTGGGCTGTTATAATGTCATCAAGTTTTTTTCTGTCTGCCGTAACTGCCACACCCCTTACTTTTCTGCCGTCACGCGAGGTTCCCCTGACTATCCCGTTATGGCAGAGTATCATACCCACTGAATCCGCTCCTGGCATGGCCTTTATCTTGTTAACCATTTCATCAAGTGATGTTTGTTTTTCCATCAGTATTACCTCTTCTTTTTGATGAGTCCCAATTCATCGGCTTTGAGGTAGAATGTTTTATAATTCATTCCAGATTCACGCGCGGCCTCTGCTATTACCCCATCGTGTTTTTCAAGGAGTTCGCATATGAATTTATATTCAAAGTTATCAAGCAGCTTCTTTTTCTGTTCATGGTAATTACCTGAAAGCTTCTCTCTGGATGAAGAGACTGTTTCAGTCTCCGATGTACTGACATTATCCTGGTTCAGTATAAATGGGAATCCTTCGATGTAGCCCGCCTGTGCCGATACGATCGCCCGCTGGACGACATTTTCCAGTTCGCGGACATTGCCGGGCCAGGGATATTTCATCAGTTCATCTATGGCACGGGGGGTTATTCCCTTAAGCGCGGGGTTGAGCTTCCTGCCGTACTTGTTGATGAAGTGGCCGACAAGCATCGGGATATCTTCAGTACGCTGCCTGAGCGGAGGTATCATAATGGGGAAGACGCTTATCCTGTAATAGAGGTCTTCCCTGAAGAGCTTTTCCTTTATCATGTTCTGAATCGGCCGGTTCGTTGCGCAGACCAGCCTGAAATCGAGCTCCACCTCTTTGTTGCTGCCGAGCCTGGTGATGCATCCGTCCTGCACCACCCTTAATATCTTGGCCTGCAGGCCGGTCGGTATGTCGCCTATTTCATCAAGAAATAGCGTTCCTGTATGCGCCTTCTCAAAACGGCCTATCCTCTGGCTGAGCGCTCCGGTGAAAGCGCCCTTTTCATGGCCGAAAAATTCGCTTTCCAGAAGGTTTTCCGGGACTGCTGCACAGTTTATCGTGACAAAAGGCCTGCCCCTGCGCGTACTCCTGTGATGGATGGAGCGGGCTACAAGTTCCTTCCCTGTCCCTGTTTCTCCGAGTATCAGAACAGTGAGGTCGGTATCTGCAGCCATGATTATCTGGTCATAGACTTTCTGCATCAGCGGGTGCGCCCCGATAATCTGGTCAAGCCCCTGTCCGTGCTGCTGCAGCTGGCCTTTGAGTTCGAGATTTTCCTTCAGGATTTCCTGCTGTCTGATTATCTTTGTCAGTGCTATTTCCAGCGTATCCATGTTGAAGGGTTTTTCAAGAAAATCATACGCGCCGTATCTCATGGCCTCAACCGCGAGCGAGACATTTCCAAATGCCGTGACGACGACGACATATGTTCCGGGGTGCTTTTCATTGATTTTCTTAAGGAGTGCCATGCCGTCCATACGCGGCATGCGCATGTCCGTTATCACTATGTCGAAGGATTCCAGTGACATTTTATCAAGCGCTTCCATGCCGTCGCAGGCGGTGCTGATCTCAAAACCCGGGTGAGCGTGCAGGAGCGCCTCCTTGAGCTGTTCGACAAATACCTCTTCATCATCAACAAGCAGAACTTTTTTGGTCATAATGCGGGCTCCGTATATTTAGAGTTTCTAATGGTCTTCGTCGGATCAAGCGGCAGTCTGATAACAAACTCGGCGCCTTTCTTCGGGATATTACGGGCAAAAACATAGCCGCCGTGTGCCTCGACTACTTTATGGACAAGCGATAGTCCGAGGCCTGTTCCCCTCTTCTTGGTAGTGAAAAACGGCTGGAATACTTTTTTGAGATCTTCCTCGGAAATTCCGGGGCCTGTATCGCTGATGCTGATTTCCAGCGCATCCGATATTACAGGACCACTCTCCGTTTCAAAGCCGTGAGATTCAAGCATGCGTGTCTTGAAAGACAATACCCCTCCCGACGGCATTGCATCCATTGCGTTGTCCAGGATGTCTTCTATCGCCTGTCTTAATTGTATGCCGTCCGCGATGACGGAATCGGCTCCGGCATCGTAATCGGTTTTAACCTTTATGTTCCTTTCATTCAGTTCAGCCTCATGGTTGAATATAAGACCGTCTATAATGTTACCTACATGATAGGCCTTGAGTTTGAGCTTTCCGGACCTGCTCCAGTCAAGCACCTCTGTTACGAACCGCTCCAGGTTTTCAATTCCCTGATTGACGCCTTCAAGTATCTTTTTCTGCTTTTTATCGAGCGATATGGAAAATGAGAACAGCTCAAGGCCGGTCTTGATTTTCTGCAGGGGATTCCTGACCTCATGCGCGACATGGGCGCTCATCTCTCCTAGAATCGCCATTTTCCTTGTTTCTGCAAGTTCGCGTTCCATGCGTTTTCTCTGGGTGATGTCACGAATGATATTCTGGGTTGCCACGCTGCCTTCATATTCGATTAAAGCGGGTGTAATTTCAAAATCACCCCAGGTGCCGTCTTTGGCCATAAATGATATTTCATACTGGTCAGGCACCTTCTCGCCCCTTATGCGCCTGACATAGCGGTCCTCTATAAATTCTGCTAGTTCGGGATGCACGATATCACGCAGACCCATGTTGATGAGCTCTTTTTCCGAATAGCCAAGCATCTCTATGAACTTGTGATTCGCATACCGGAAATAATGATCCTGATAGACAAATATTCCGTCATTGGCCTTTTCTACGAGTATCCGATATTTCTCTTCGGAGACCCTGAGCTTGTCCCGCACAAGGTTTATAGGCCTCAGATCACGGAATATATTCATCGTAGCAACCGGGACGCCGCGTTTGTAAATATAAGAAACCGAGAGTGAAATCGGGATGAGTGTTCCGTCTTTTGCATAAAGGGTGGTTTCCTCTCCGACAAGCTTGAGAGGTTTGTCCGCGGTCCCTTTATTCAAGATCGAGAGGATTCTTTCCTGCTCTCCCTGCCCCATGAAGTGCCTGAATGAGACCTTTTTGTTGAGCAGGTCCACTGAATTGTAACCGGTCATTTTCTGGGCTGCTTCATTGAAGATCAGGACGTAGCCTTCTATATCCGTTGCAATGATGGCGTCGCTTGAATTGTCGATCAGGCTAAGGAGAAAATCTTCTTCGAGTTTATATAGTTTTTTTATTTTGCCGTCCAACTCTCAAACCCCTTCAGATTTATCGGAAAACTATATCAGTAATTTGCAATGAAGACAAATTAGGGATAAAAGTTCAGGAAACCATCCTGACTGACGGGAGGACTCTATGGAATACATTCCGGGCGGAAGAAAAATAGAACTCGTAAAAGGGGATATTACGGCTCAGGATACCGAAGCAGTCGTCAACGCCGCCAATAACCAGCTTGCACCGGGCGGTGGTGTGGCAGGCGCCATACACCGGGCGGCGGGTCCGGAATTGTGGAAAGAGTGTTCAAAACTTGGCGGTTGTCCGACAGGGGAAGCCCGCATCAGCAAAGGATATAATCTGCCTAACCGCTATGTCATACATACCGTGGGCCCGGTTTACAGAAATTCACCTGATGATCCTTTACTGCTTGCTTCATGTTACCGCAGCTCCCTTGAGCTGGCTGAAAGAAACGGTATAAAAACTATTTCCTTCCCGGCCCTTTCAACCGGGATATTCGGCTATCCTGCAGGAGATGCGGCAAAGGTTGCATTAAGTACGATTATTGATTACCTGAAGAAATCAACGGTTATTACACTCGTGCGGATGGTTCTGTATGATGAAGCGTCGTTAAGGGTTCATGAAGAAGTGCTGAAAGATCTGACTGGGGGGAAGTGAATGAAAATTGTCGCCGTAATACCGGCCAGGTATGAATCCACAAGATTCCCCGGCAAGCCGCTTACCGATGTATGCGGCAAGCCGATGATTGAGCGTGTTTATGAGCAGGCCGCCAGGATAAAAGGGATTGAGAGCGTCATTGTCGCAACCGATGATGAAAGAATAATGAACGCGGTCAGAGGCTTCGGCGGCAACACGGTCATGACCGGCAAAGAATGTGCATCCGGGACTGACCGGGTGGCGGAAGCAGTCAAGGATATTGATGCGGATGCGGTTATCAATGTCCAGGGTGATCAGGTAATATTGGATTGTGATGCCATTGCAGGCCTTGTTGAATGCATGGCCGGCGGCGAGAAAATGGCGACGATCGCAGTGCCTGCAATGCCTGAAGACAGGGATGATCCCAACATTGTAAAGGTTGTCTGTTCAATAAAAGGTTATGCACTTTATTTTTCGCGCTCCACGATTCCCTACGAAAGAAGCTCAGGCCATTACCGTATGCTCAAACATGTAGGGATTTACGGGTATACGAAAGAGACACTGTTCAGGTTCAAGGAACTGCCCCAGTCGCCGCTCGAGATGAGCGAATCGCTTGAACAGCTGAGGGCTCTTGAAAACGGCATACCGATAAGGGTAGTTGTGGCTGAAGGCGAGTTCCACGAAATCAACACCGAGCAGGACAGGCAGAGGATAATCAGTACATGGCCCGTCTGATTCTGTTAATATACCGCATACTTGCCTGGATAGCTCTGATTCCGCTGTGCGTGGCAGTCAGGAATCATCCGAACTTTAAAGGCACAATTGCTTCAAGGCTTGGTGCTGAAATGCCGCCCGCGCCGGGTGAAAGAAAACTTATCTGGCTTCACTGCGCTTCCTTAGGCGAGGTAAAGGCGGCGGAACTTCTGATAGATGCCTTGAAGAAGGTCAGGCCTGATATTTTGATATATGTGTCGTCAATGACCGTGACCGGCCGTGATGCTGCATGTAAAATAAAGGGAATTGATCATGTGTTTCCTTTTCCTTTCGATCTTGCACCGGTTATCAGACTTTTCCTGAAGCATCTCATGCCTTCAGCGCTTGTAATAATGGAAACCGAAATATGGCCCAACCTTCTGAACGAAGCACGGAATAAAAATGTACCGGTAGTCTTCGTCAATGCGCGGATGTCCGGGAAGTCGGTTCGGAATTTTAAGATCATTAAACCTCTGACATCTGTGATTTTAAAGAATGCGACTGTTCTTGCCATTTCAGATGCCGATGCAGAAAGGTTTGCTTCAATCGGGGCGGGACACGTTAAAGTAATTGGAAACATCAAATTCGATGCCGTTAAATCGGCTGATACCTCAAAAAGAAAGAAATTAAAGGAAAGCATAAATGCCGATGGCAGGCCTGTTTTTATAGCCGGAAGCGTAAGGGAAGGGGAGGAGAGATTCGTTGTCGATGCAGTCAGATATGCTTCGTCAAAAATCCCCGGGCTTATATCGATTGTAGCACCACGCCATTCGGGCAGTGTGGGATTATTGGGTGAGATGCTCAACGCTTCGGGGATTTCATTCGCTCTGAGAAGCAGCGGGAATACAGCGGATATAATTATTGTCGATACGATGGGAGAGTTGTTCAACCTGTACGGGGCATCCGATGTCGCATTTGTGGGGGGCAGCCTTGTTGATCTGGGCGGCCAGAATATACTCGAACCCATTGCATGGGGTGTACCTACAATCCACGGGCAGTATATGTCGAATTTCAGATGGGCCCTTGATGTTGTGAGCGGCTCAACTGTTGAAATTGACAACCCGGATAAGCTTGGAACTGCAATCATTGACGTACTCGGTAATCCCAGCATCTTTAAGGCAAAGGCGGACGAAGCTTTGCATTTGATATCAAAGCTAAGGGGAATATCGATGAAATATGCTGAAAATATCGCATTATCCCTGAACAAATGAGCATGATAACAATGTGTTGCGGGATTATAAAAGACCTGTTATTCGTTTTTATGGTTATATTTCTGAACGCTTAAATTTTGTTTGAATTAATGGGAAAAATCATAAAACAACTTGCTTCAAAATTGAATGAAAAGTCATGGTATTTCACCATGATCGACGGAGTTTTTGTTAATGTGCAATAAAGAACTTTTCAAAAAATAAATCTGAAAAATACATAAACAGGAAGAAAAAATGATTAAAAAAGGCATTATATTGGCAGGCGGGTCAGGAACAAGACTTTATCCTGTTACAAAGGCAATAAGCAAACAGCTGCTGCCGGTTTATGACAAGCCCATGATCTATTATCCTTTGAGTGTTCTCATGCTTGCCGGCATAAGGGATATTCTTGTCATCAATACCCCGCACGAACAGTTTCTCTTCAAGAATCTTCTGGGCGACGGAAGCCAGTGGGGTATAAACATAAGCTATGCGGTTCAGCCGAATCCCGAAGGAATTGCCCAGGCTTTTATCATAGGGAGGAACTTCATAGGAAATGACGGATGTACATTGATTCTTGGTGACAACATTTTCTACGGTCATGACCTTATCAAGGGGTTGAAGCAGGCAGCTAATCAAAAAGACGGTGCAACGGTTTTTGCCTACTGGGTCAAAGATCCTGAACGTTATGGGGTCGTTGAATTCGATGAAAAAGGCCTGGCGGTTTCAATTGAGGAAAAGCCGGAAAAACCGCGTTCTCATTATGCCGTCACAGGACTTTATTTTTATGACAATTCCATTGTAGATGTTGCGGGTAAACTTAAGCCTTCTGCAAGAGGCGAGCTTGAAATAACGGATGTAAACAGGGAGTATCTTAAAAGAGGTCTCCTTAAGGTGGAGACTCTGGGGAGAGGATTTGCCTGGCTTGACACGGGTACATATGAATCACTCTTGCAGGCGTCCGATTATATCGGGACAATCCAGGAAAGACAGGGACTGATGATAGCCTGTCCCGAAGAGATAGCATACAAGTCGGGCTGGATAGATAAGGATAGAGTTCTGGCCCAGGCTGAACCTCTGAAGAAGAACAGCTACGGTAAATATTTAATCGACCTCATCAATAACGAATAGGCCTGGCTGGAAGTGATTAAGATTTTCAGGCCTAATTGTTATCTGGACTGTTTTTTCGAGCGGGCATTTTTCACGTTAAATTATCAATAAAACAAGAAGAGGTGTTATGTGATTCAAAAACGTGAGATACGTCATATCATTGACCTCATAGTCGTTCTGACTCAGAAGGAAATGAAGGTCAGATATAAGAATAATTTCCTGGGCTATCTCTGGTCTATTCTCAATCCGCTTGCCTTTGCATTTGTATTCTTTGTTGTCTTCAAGGTTGTCATGCGCATACAGATGGAAGACTATACATTGTTTCTGATAGCAGGACTTTTCCCGTGGCAATGGCTGTCGAATTCAATGAACATGTCGCCCACGGTCTTTCTGGTTAACGCATCCATCATTAAAAAAGTTAATTACCCGAGGAATGTCACTCTTCTTGCCGTCATACTACAGGATATGATTCATTTCATTCTGGCAATTCCGGTGATTATTTTTTTCATGTTTGTCTATCATAAAATCCCTTACCTTTCATGGATTTATGGCATCCCCCTTCTCTTGATTATTCAGCTTTTATTGAGTTATGGCATATGCTTGGCTATTTCATCGATAAATCTCTTTTTCAGGGATCTAGAAAGGCTCACAACCATATTCACCATGTTTCTCTTTTATTGCACGCCAATCATTTACCCCGAAACGATGATTCCTGAAAAATATAAATATCTGTTAAATTTCAACCCTATTGCCCCTTTGATGGTCAGCTGGAGGAATCTTTTCCTGAACGGCACATTGAACCTGGAATCTATCGCAGTAAGTTTTGCCTATAGCCTCATCGCGTTCGGAATCGGCCATTATATATACAGCAAACTTGTCTGGAGATTTGCGGAGATACTATGAACAGCCCTGTAATCAATTTTGAAAAGGTCAGCAAAACATATCCCCTCTATCATCACATAACCGGAGGGATTAAGAATTTTCTTTTTCATCTGCCGAATGCAATAAATTCCATGCGGAAATTCAAGTTCGAAGCGCTCCATGACATAACCTTTAGTGTCAATAAAGGAGAAAGCATCGGCATAATCGGGAGAAATGGAGCAGGCAAAAGCACAATACTCGGCCTTATGGCAGGTGTTCTGAAACCTACTGGGGGTCGCGTTACAATCAAAGGAAAAGTAGCCCCTTTGCTGGAGCTTGGCGGAGGGTTTCATGCCGAGTTGACAGGACGTGAAAATATTATCCTTAATGGCATCCTCCTGGGTATGACAAAGTCTGAAGTGAAAAGAAAGATGGATGTGATAATTGAGTTTTCTGAACTCGCTGGTTTTATAGAACAGCCGATCAGGATGTATTCTTCAGGTATGCTTGCCAGGCTCGGCTTTTCAGTGATAGCGAATCTTGAACCTGACATACTTCTGATTGATGAAATACTGGCAGTCGGCGATAAGGATTTCCAGAAAAAATGCCTTGAAAAGATGCAGGAATTCAAGAAGTTGGGAGTGACTATAGTACTCGTTTCACATAACATGGGAGATGTCGAAATGATGTGCGACAGGGCAATATGGATTGAGGATCATTACCAGAAAATGGACGGACATCCTTCCGAGGTTATTCAGAACTATTTAAATCCCGAAACTTCCTGAAAAATTGATGGGGTTATTTTATCCGATATTAAAATCTGAAAACTATAAAGCCTGCATGAATCAGTGGTAATGGAGAAATAGTGAATAATACCCCGGATATAAATACGAAAGAATACTGGGATACACGATTTGAAAAAAACTGGGAGTTGTGTGGCGGTAGGGAACAGTCACGCTTTTTTGCACGGCTGGTGGTTGATAATCTGCCGTCCTGGTTCATGGATCAATTAAAATCAGGGCATCTGACCTTCCTGGACTGGGGCTGTGCACAGGGAGACGGTACGGCAATCTGGACGGACTTTATTGACGGCGGACAAATAACGGGTATTGATTTTTCAAGGACAGCAATAGAGAAAGCTGCCAGAAATTATCCGGATATATGTTTCATAAATGAAGACTGGCTGAAGGACAGTGAAGAAAAGATAAAATATCATGATATTGTCTTCTCCTCGAATACCCTTGAACATTTCCGGAATCCATATGATGTACTTAATACTTTGAGTCTGCATGCAGGAAAAGCCATTGTGCTCATATTACCGTTTCGTGAGACTGACAGGATTGAAGAGCACCTCTATACATTCACAGATGAGAACATCCCGAAAAGTTTGCAGAATGGTTTCAGACTCTTCTGGTCCAAAGTGATTGATTGCAGACAGATTCCCGGTTCTTTATGGCACGGGGAGCAGATTGTTTTAATATATGCAGATGAACATTGGATTGACAGCTTGGGAATTCCGGTAAAAAAAATCCTCGAAGGAAAGTAAAGCATTGCGCATCAAGCCTGATAAAACATGCGAGAGTGAAACCAGGAAAGCGATTATGTATTATCACAAGTTTAAAGATTTGCTGTTTGATGATCCTCAGAAATTGTTTTTACTTTGGAGGCAGAAAGGAATAGGTATGCTCTTTTTAAATAAGTTCAGAAAACTTACATCCCTGAGAATCGGCAAAATTGTAAATAGCAATAATTTCCCATGTTCCAATATCATGTTCCTGAAAAACATTGAGATTGATGTCATTGATACTGATTTCCCGGTTGAAAACATAAAAGTTCCATTTTCTATGATAACAACGATAAAGAATGAGAGCGCAAACATAGTTGAGTTTTTAAAGAGTATAGAGTCACAGAGTCTGATACCTGAAGAACTGATAATAGTTGATGGCGGGTCAACAGATGGAACCGTCGATCTCGTAAAGGAATTTATAGATAATTCAAGCCTGAATGTTGTTTTCATGGAGCATCCCGGGATCAACATTGCCGCCGGAAGAAACATGGCAATAAACGAGGCTGGAAATGAAATACTTGTCCTCACAGATGCGGGCTGCAAACTGGATATGAACTTCTGCAAGAACCTTGTTGGTTCATTCATGGCTGATGACAGGGCGGACATGGTAGGCGGTATATACAAACCGATTGTCAAGACCGACTATGCAAATTTCTTTATTCCCGACTGGAATAATATGGATTGGCAGGAATTTTTGCCTTCGGCCAGGTCTCTTGCAATAAAACGTTCTATTGCACTCGATATCGGAGGATTTCCTGAATACCTTACTTTGACCGGGGAGGATACATTATTTGATGTAGACTACAGAAGGGCTTCAAAAAAATGGGTATTCAATAAAAAAGCCTTTGTATCCTGGAGCGGGCCGCTCACCGAACAGGCTGCATGCAAGGTCGCTTATACGTACGGGAAAGGCGACGGAGAAAGCGGAGTGGGCGACTACAGATTTGCAAATATGTTCTATGACAAAATAATGCATTATAAACATCATGGAGATACAGATATTCCGAACCCGATAATGAAAAGTATGTTCATGGGTTATATGGATGGCTGTAAAATGAGAGCCAAAGCAGAAATAGAAAAGAGAAAAATAAGCGGAGTCGTCCTGATATTATCAATAAAGTCTCTTTCAAATAAGGACAAAACAAAAGTCGAAGCGATCAAAAGCCTGATTTCGAGTAACTATAAGGTGTTTTTTGTTAATGTGAACAAGGGAGCTGGTCTGAAAAAAGATAACTGGTTTGATGTGGACTACTCCTTGCTTGAACTGGCATCTGTCAAAGATTTCGACTGGGAAAATTTTATTGAGGAATATTATGCAAGGATTCCTGAAAAGACACTTGTTGTAAATCCTGAATGGCATCCTCTTCTGGGATCGTTACTGGATAAATTAAAATCAAAGTCGGGGAACGGTATAAAAGTTGTTTCCAGTTTTGGTGATGTTTATGGAAGTTTGAAGGAAATCGCACCTGCTCATAAAGGAAACAACGCCTTGAAAGAAGAAACAGCAACAGATACTGCTAAAGAGAACGTTAATTTTTCCGGATTCGGAAAGGTTGGTAATCGTCTTCAGCTTGTTTATCAAAAGCTTATGAAGGTTAAACTTTACGGGGCCATGTTTTATTCCCACACGAAAACTTTCGGATTTAAAGAGACACTGTATAAAAGCATGAGGAAATTGGGATTCAGTGTAAACTTCAATTATAGACCGTTTAATCCAAAGTTGTTTCTAAAGCCGTCTGTTTTAAAATCAAACAACAGCAATATGCCGGATATTATAAGTTTTCCCATAATGCCATGGTTTTCCAGAAAACAGAGATCGCAACAGCTGCTGACCAGGTTTGCAGAGAATGGGACCAGGGTATTCCGGATTGACAGGGATTTCCTGGTTGGCAAAAGAGAATATAAATATAGTCTGCTGGAAGTGCAGAAAAACATACTGCAGGTCACTTTAAGCAGTAACAGGAAATTGAGCATTTATACGGATAAAATCGGTGATGATTCTTTAGGCGGGATGCTGGAGTCTATTGATCAATTGAAAACGGATTTCATGATTGGTGAAGCAGTCTGTATAGTTGAATTGCCATTCTGGTATCCCATAGCGAAAAAATTAAAAGAGAAGTATGGCTGGAACATAATATACGACTGCATGGACGAGCATGAGGGTTTTTCCACCAACAATCAAGCCATGCTTTCGGATGAATCGGAAATCGCCAGAGAGGCTTCATTTGTTACTGTTTCTTCTAAATACCTTATGGATAAGATGAGCAGATACAACCGGAACTGTTTTCTGATTCGAAACGCAACGGATTTTAACCACTTCAGCTATCTGCCTCAAAATGACCTGTTAAAGAAAGTTCGGAAGCCTATTATAGGATATTACGGTGCAATTTCAGACTGGTTTGATATTGATCTGATTGTTTATGCGGCATCAGAAAGGAAAGACTGGAATTTTGTTATCATAGGAGGAAACGATAGCTGCATCGACTTAAGCCTTCTTGAAAAGCTTCCCAATGTGAAGCTGCTGGGAGAGAAATCCTATTCTGAACTTCCCAAATATTTGTACTGGTTTGATGTCTGTATCATACCTTTCAAATTGACAAAACTCACTGAGGCAACAAATCCGGTAAAATTATATGAATATCTCAGTTCGGGCAAACCTGTTGTCTCAACGATGCTTCCTGAATTAATGCTTGTCTCTGAGTACCTGTACCTGGCCGGGGACAAGGATGACTTTGTAGCCAAGATCGATAACGCTTTGAATGAAAGTGATTTTAACCTGGTGGAAAAGCGCATACAAATGGCAAAAGAAAACACCTGGGAAACGAGATATAAAGACTTATATCAGGCTGTCCGGAATTTGTATCCGACCGTAAGCATAATAATTGTCACATATAATAACCTTAATCTGACAAAGGCTTGCATAGAGAGCATATATGCGAATTCTCACTATCCGAATCTGGAGCTTGTCATTGTTGATAATAATTCCTCAGACGGAACCAGGGATTACTTGATTGGAATTCAAAATACCTATGATAATATTTCTTTGATACTCAATGATGAGAACAGGGGATTTGCTGCTGCAAACAACCAGGGAATCAGGAAATCATGTGGAGAAAATATTATTCTTCTCAACAATGACACAGTAGTCACGCCGGGATGGATATCGAAGCTGAATCATTATCTTAAAGATAAAAGCACAGGAATGGTTGGTCCTGTCACCAATATGTGCGGAAATGAAGCAATTATAAATGTTCCTTATGACGTCAGTACGTTGGAAGGTTTTGATGAGTTTATAAATTCATTTTATAAGCGCAGCAGGAAGGGAGATTCATTTGAGATAGATATGCTGTCGATGTTCTGTGTGGCAATTAGAAGAGAAACAGTAAATGAAATAGGTTTCCTTGATGAAAGGTTCAAAACCGGGATGTTCGAGGATACAGACTACTCATACAGAATAAAAGAGAAGGGGTATAAGATCATCTGTGCAAGAGACATATTCATACATCACTGCTGCCGTGCCTCTTTCGGTAAATTGCCTTCAAACGAGTACAATAGGATCTATGAAGAAAACAGAATTAAATTCGAAGAAAAATGGTCAATAAAGTCAAAATACTGACCTGAAGATAGAAGAATAAATGTTATGATAAAAACAATGTGCGTTATGGGAACACGACCCGAGGCGATTAAAATGGCCCCGGTCATTCACGCGTTAAGAGATGATGCAAGTTTTAAAGTAACCGTTCTGGCAACGGCTCAGCATCGTCACTTGCTTGATCAGGTACTTTCCTTATTCGATATCAAGCCGGATATAGATCTTAATATCATGAAGCCTAATCAGGCATTGTCAACCTTGACGGCAAAGCTACTTCTTAACCTCGATAAGGTGCTTCAATCTGAAAAGCCTGATATTGTACTTGCGCAAGGGGATACGACAACTGTTATGTCCATAGCGCTGGCATGCTTCTACCAGCGGATTCCTTTCGGTCATGTTGAAGCGGGATTAAGGACATGGGATATGGCAAATCCGTTTCCCGAGGAGATGAACAGGGTTGTTGCCGGGCGGCTTTCCAGATGGCATTTTGCTCCTACCCAGAGTGCAAGGCAGAATCTATTGCGTGAAGGGGTATCTGATAAAGATATAACCGTAACCGGCAATACTGTGATCGACGCTCTCCTGAGTGTCGCTGAAAGAGATACTGAACTGCCTGTTGGAATCGATCCTGAAAAACGCCTGATTTTAATGACAGCCCATCGTCGTGAAAATTTCGGGGAACCGTTTGAAAATATCTGTGGTGCAGTGCTCACCCTGATGGATAATAATCCTGATATTCAGGTCCTGTACCCTGTTCATCCCAATCCTAATGTGAAGAGCATAGCCCACAGGCTGCTGGGAAACAATAAACAGGTAATATTATGCGAACCTCTGGATTATCTGCCGTTCGTTGCTTCAATGAAGAAGGCCTATCTGATATTGACTGATTCAGGCGGTGTCCAGGAAGAGGCGCCCGCCCTGGGTAAGCCTGTCCTTGTTTTAAGGCAGGAAACAGAACGCCCTGAAGCTGTGAACGAAGGGGTCGTGAAGCTGGTTGGAACGGATAAAGAGGCTATTGTCTCTGAAACACAGAGACTGCTTGATGACAGGAATGCCTATAGAGCTATGGCTCGCGGGGTTTCACCCTATGGAGATGGCCGGGCAGCCGGCCGTATAGTGAATGTACTGAGAAATTATTCCCCGTCATGCGCCTGATCTATCTCTCTCCTTTGCCATGGTGCAGCTTCACTCAGAGGCCGCATGAATTTGTCTTGTATTTTCATAAAGTCACAGAAGGAAAAGTTCTCTGGGTGGATCCTTACCCGGCACGGCTGCCGAAGCTCTCAGACATTAACCGTTTAAAAGGAAACATGGGGCTCTTCATCAGACCGGAGCCTGCCTGGTTAACCGTGTTGAAGCCCAGAGCGCTGCCTTTTGAACCATTGCCTTTGATTTCAAATATTAATAAAATTTTCTTCAGACCGGTTGTAAACAGAGCAAAAGAATTTGCAAAATCAGATAAGACTGCCATTGCTTTTGGGAAGCCGTCTGCAATGGCGGTTGAGCTTTTAGATATTATTGATGCAACATGGTCGTTGTATGATGCCATGGATGATTTCCCGGCATTTCATACAGGGCTTGCTCATAGGTCAATGGAATATCACGAGAACATCCTGGCCCGGAGAGTATCTCAACTTATCGTTTCTTCTTCGAATCTGGTTCAAAAGTTTGCGAATCAATCACTGTCATCCACATTGATCAGAAATGCTTTCAGCAGAAACCTACCTATGCCTGGCATTAGGAAAAAGACTCATACGCGACCCCGGATCGGCTATGTCGGAACACTGAGCGGATGGTTTGACTGGGAACTGCTGACCTGCCTGGCAAATGACAATCCGGGATGCGATTTTATACTTATAGGCCCTTTGCTTGAGAGCTCAGTACAGGATTTGCCCGCTAATGTTTTCATAAAGCCGCCGCTAGAGCATAATTCTGCGATGATTGCCATGTCAGAGTTCGACGCCGGTATAATTCCATTTAAAAAAAATAAACTTACAGAATCAGTTGATCCGATCAAATATTATGAATACCGCGCATTAGGCCTGCCTGTAATAAGCAGTGCGTTTGGAGAAATGAAACTGCATAAAGAAGAAGGAGTGTTTCTTGTTGATGACTATTCTGATTCAAGAGCCGCCATTTCCAATGCATTGAATTTTAAAAGTGATGAAGAATCGATTATGGCGTTCCGAGACAATAATTCCTGGGATAAAAGGTTTGAAGCTGCCGGTTTGTTCAAGGGACTTGACAGTATTTCTGATTAAAACAGTAACCTGCAAACGAAGGTTTAAACAATAAACTCCTATTTCCATGAAAGTATCGATAATAATCCCTATATTGAATGCGCATAAGGTTCTTCCGGGCCTTCTTGACGTTCTAAACAGGAACGGCAATCATGAAATTATTGTGATCGACTCGGAATCAGATGACGACACTTTGGAAGCCATAAAAAGTTATGATGTAAAGCTTATCCGTATAAAACGAAAAGAATTCGATCATGGCGGAACCAGGAATTTTGCGGCCGGATTTGCAAGCGGTGAATATCTTGTTTTTCTCACTCAGGATGCGCTTCCTGTCGATGACAGAACGATTGACAACCTTGTAAAGCCAATGCAGGATGACCCCGGAATTGCTGTCACATACGGCAGACAGACAGCGTATCCTTCAGCAAGGCCGCTTGAGAGATTCATCAGGGAATTTAATTATCCTCCTAAGAGCATGAAGAAAACGAGGGATGATGTTACATCAATGGGAGTGAAAACGTTTTTCTGCAGCAATGCCTGTGCCGCATACAGGAAATTAATTTTTACTGAACTTGGAGGATTTCTCACAAACACCATTATGAACGAAGATATGGAATTTGTTCACAGGGCGGTTATGAAGGGATATTCGGTTTATTATGCTGCCGATGCCATTGTATATCATTCCCATGACTATTCGTTTTCCGAACAGCTGAAAAGATATTTCGATATAGGAGTCTTTTTTGAAGACAACCCCGATATAAAGGCAAAATCAAGAAATGAGAGTGAAGGGTTCAGGTATATTGTTGAAGCATGCAGGTTTATTCTCAAGAATAAAGAATATTGCGAATTTATCTATCTGGTAACTGATACACTGGCCCGGTTTTCAGGCTATCGGTTCGGATCACGTTACAGGTCATTACCTGAAAAAGTTATTAAAATGCTTTCGATGAACAAAGGATACTGGAACAAATGAAAAGAACGTTCGAAGTTTTAGCAAAAAAAATTGCGGCAGCCCTTGTACTGCTGGCAGGAGACTTTCTAGCAATAATATGTGGTTTCATCATTGCCTATTTCATCCGGGCATGGTTTCTGGTTGATATCATTCCGATTATGAATCCTATGATGCATGGGTTCGGAGTATATGCCGAGCTGTGGATAATGCTTGTTCTGTGGCCCCTTATCTTTTTTTATGATGGACTTTATCCGTCAATAGGCATGGGTTTCTGGGAAGAGACAAAACATCTCGTCAAAGGGAATTTCATTGTATTTCTGATAATCATACTGCTCACATTCGTAACCAAGACATCCGGCATGTTTTCCAGGCCATTGATAGCCATAGCATTCATTTCGACAATGCTCTTTCTGCCGGTGTTTCGAAAAGTCTCGAGGATGCTTCTGCGCATCCTTAAACTGTGGACTGAAGAGGTCGTGCTGATAGGCCGCAGCGAGGCTCTCAATCATGTGTACTTTTTTCTTGAAAAAAATCCTGATCTTGGCTTGAAGCCTATAGGGAGCATCACATATGAATCGGAGGAATCAAATACTGAATTAATCAAGCTTGGCTCGATTGAGAATCTCGAAAAGATTAATGTCAGGGCCAATGAAGTCATTATAGCCATTCCGGGCGCCACAAACGCCGAACTTGTTGAGATTATCGAGAAGTCGAGCCATATTGCAGCAATTGTAAATGTCCTTCCTGATTTGAATGGCATTGCATCTACCGGTGTAGGTACCCATGACCTTAACGGGATGCTGCTGCTCGAAATGGAGGACAGGCTTGCCAGGCTTAGAAACAGAATTATTAAAAGGGTATTCGATTCTATCATATCAGCGTGCGCTCTTCTGATATTGTCGCCATTATTCCTGATCATAATTCTCTTCATCAAGTCGAATTCCAGAGGGCCAGCCATTTTCGGACATAAAAGAGTAGGCAAAGACGGCAAGACCTTCACCTGTTACAAGTTCAGGACCATGATTACAAATGCACAGGAAGTTCTGCAGGAACTTCTGGATAATGACCCGGAGGCAAGAAGACAGTGGGATCAAGATTTCAAACTGAAGAATGATCCTAGGATTACCAGGATTGGCGGCTTCTTAAGAAAGACGAGCCTGGATGAACTGCCGCAACTTATTAATGTGCTCAAGGGAGAAATGAGCCTGGTCGGCCCCAGGCCGATAGTTGAAAAAGAGATTGAACGCTACGGGAACAAGGCGAAATATTTTTTCAAGGTAACACCGGGAATTACAGGTTTATGGCAGGTTTCCGGCCGCAATGATATCGGCTATCAAGAGCGGGTGATGCTTGACGAATATTATGCTAAAAACTGGTCTTTATGGCTTGATATTGAGATTATCATTCGAACTTTCGGTGCGGTTCTTAAAAAGGAGGGCGCTTATTGAAAGGTTTCATTGATAGAATTCCGCTGGGCTGGATATGCCTGTTCATAATACCTGCATGCCTGATTTCACTTGCTCCATCCTGGTATCAGTATGACATAATATCAATGGATGGTGCATTTCAGTATATACCTGTTGCAGAACTCTATCTTAACGGCACTTTTATTGAGGCACTGATGCAGAAGCAGCTTCCTCTTTTCCCGATGTTGTTAGCCTTATTCTCCTGGATCACAGGTTTTGATCTTGAGATGTCAGGCCGTTTGATATCCATTATATCATTCTGCATTGCTGCAATCGGTTTATTCAGACTGACAGTATTTGTAAACTCGTCAAGGATATCAGGGCTGATTGCGGTTTTATTTATGATAACAAGCAGGGTCCTGCTGTATTGCAGTGTGGACTGTCTCAAAGAAAGTCTGCTGCTCTGTATTATAATATGGGCAAATTATTTGATACTGTCAGGAACGAGCAGTGAGAAGAAAAGTTATTCATTGATTGTAAGCGGCTTTATCCTGCTTTTTACGGGAGCGCTTCTAAGAAGCACGGCAAATTTATTCATTCTCGCCTGGTTGATTTTATGGGTCATCCATGAAAGGCGGTTGATCTTATATAGATTGATTGGACTGCTGCTGCCGATTCTTCTGGTGCTGATAGTATGGCTTATAAAACCTGATTTGCCGGTGTTTGTAAGAAGTTACGATCTTAATCAGCTTTTCGGGAAAGAATTTAACCTGATGTCTCTGCTCTCAGGGGTATGGGGTGCTGTTGACAGCATGTTTTCAGCAGGGAATCAGGGCGCATTTGTATTTTCCCTGCTGGGATTTTTTACATTCAGAAAAAATGTCTTATACAAGCACCATGTGGGTTTGACATTGTTATTGTTTCTTTTTGTTTATTCATTCTGGGGTTTCGCATCAGACAGATATTCACTTGCGCCGGTGATTATGACATATCCTCTTGCGGCATCACTGATAATGGAGTCAATGAAATCCGCAAAAAAATTGTTTGCTGCAGTAGCTTTTGCTGTTTTGCTGTTCAGTCCTGCTCAATGGATTTATAATTCTACCGGAGCCCCTGATCCCGATAAGATTGCGCAAAAGGATGCAGGCAGGTGGATTCTTTCGGTAAGGGGGCCTGGACATGAGGTAATGACCAACAGAGAACGCCTGGCTTTTTATGCAAAGTCGAAACTGATTCTTGTAAATGTTCCAGAGGATATAAAAAACTTCTCATCCGTTATTGCTGTTGACCGTTCCAAAGAAGGTGGTTCTGAAATGATTGAATCAATCGAGCATATGGGATTACATCCCTCTAACATTATTGCTCCTGTATATATTTTTTTCCCCAAGAAATAATATGTCAGGGTTTTGTTGACTTCTAATTTTAAATGATGATAAGTCCTCCGATGGATGATTGCTCTTTGATGAGAATAGCCTTGAAAGAGGCTGAAATAGCGGCTGAAGAAAATGAAGTACCTGTCGGTGCCGTACTTGTTTCAGGGGATCGGATTTATAAGAGTCATAACAGAATGATTAATAATTCAGACCCCACCGCCCATGCTGAAATCGAGGTAATAAGGAAGGCAGCCAGGGAACTTGGTAATTACAGACTTGTTGGTTCTATACTCTATGTCACGATTGAACCGTGTCTTATGTGTGTCGGGGCTATTGTACATGCAAGGATTAAGAGGCTTGTTTATGCAGCCAGGGATGAGAGGTACGGTGCTGTGGAATCATTACTAAAGGCCTTTGAGCTTGGACTCAATCACAAACCCGAAACAGCGGGCGGGATCCTGGCTGATGAGAGCTCTGATATTATCCGAAGGTTCTTTAAGAAAAAAAGAAGGGGAGAGGTACCGAAGTGGCTGTAACGGGGCCGACTCGAAATCGGCTGTCCTCCCAAAAGGGGGACCGTGGGTTCGAATCCCACCCTCTCCGCCAATGAATGATTGAGAGAATAATGAGCCGGGCTGTTGTAAAAAGAATAATCAGCTTGAATAATCGTTATTATTCGAGAATAATCCGGAGAGATGCCCGAGAGGCTGAAGGGGCGCGATTGGAAATCGCGTGTACCGTCAAAAGCGGTACCGAGGGTTCGAATCCCTCTCTCTCCGCCAGAACCTTATAAGCTTCAAATCAGGAACAATATTTTAAAAGACCTGATAAAGGATCGGGTCTCATGCAATACGGCGCTGCGAACCCCGTCAGGCCCGGAAGGGAGCAGCGGTAAGCAGTACGCCGTATGTGTATGTTAAGGCCCGGTCCTTTATCAGGTTTTTTTTGGCTTTTTTCCTTGAAACAGGGACTTGATAGATAATAATATACCGCTCATGTATCAGGTGATCGCACGCAAATACCGCCCGCAGTGTTTTCAGGATGTTGTGGGCCAGGAACATATAACAATGGTTATAAAAAATGCCATTGAATCGGATAGAATCCCGCATGCCTTTATCTTTTCAGGTCCAAGAGGTGTCGGGAAAACGTCAATTGCGCGTATTCTTGCAAAGGCATTGTCATGCGAAAAAGGTCCGGATTCCAATCCATGCAATGAATGTCCTATATGTATGGATATAACGGCTTCTAGGGCTGTAGATGTATTTGAAATCGATGCCGCTTCACATACGGGAGTTGAAAATATAAGGGAACTGATTGAAAACTCGCGCTATGCGCCCAGCACATCAAGATATAAGACCTTTATAATTGATGAAGCGCATATGCTTTCAAAAAGCGCTTTTAACGCATTATTGAAAACACTGGAAGAGCCACCCCCTCATGTTATTTTTATACTGGCTACGACCGAACTCAACAAAATACCTCTTACGGTATTATCCAGGTGCCAGAGCTATGACTTCAGAAGGATATCGGTAAGTGAGATTGTCAGTCATCTCAGGAATGTGGCTACCGGTGAAGGGTTTAAAATCACAGACGATGCCCTGACACTTATAGCTGTTCAGGCAGACGGCAGCATGCGCGATGCGCAGGGTATTCTGGAACGTACGATTGCAACCGGTCATGGGGAGATCGGTATTGATAACATTGAAAAGCTGCTTGGACTATTGTCGATGTCAAAAAAGCATGAAGTTCTGGATGCTCTCCTGATGCGCGATGCAAAGTCATTATTGAGTCTTATTGATGAAATCTACAGATATGGTTACGATCTGACTCAGTTCTACAAAAGTATAATCGAACAGTTCAGAAATATGATGGTATTGAAGACGGGATATGAGAATATTCCCTTGCCGTCTGAAGAAATAGCTTTACTGAAAAAGATGATTCAGGACCATTCTTTTGAGGAAATACACAGGGCGCTGAGTGTCTTAATAAGGTCTGAAAATGATATGAAATTTTCGAGCCTGCAGAAAATAACTCTTGAAACAATACTGCTGAGGATTATTTATGCACCCAGGTTATATGATATTCAGCAGTTGGCCCGGACAAATGATTCAAAAGCAAATTATAAAATCGGCGGCGCCGCTCAGCATGATACGGAGAAGAAAAGCAGGCAGTTTGATTCATACTCGTCAGAAAAAACCTGGAACGGTTTTCTTGGCTATTTGAAAACCCACGAAGCGCCTCTGTTCAGTATTGTATCTAATGCAAATTATGAGAGTAATGAAAATGATACGGTTGTCCTTAGTGTTTCATCGGAGTTTCACGCCGAACAGATACGCAGAGATCATGTCGAGATTGAAAACAAAGCCAGGCAGTATTACGAAAAGAATATTAAAATCAGAATTGAAATAAAAGAGAATCTTCAACGCGATAATATGATGAAACCTTCAGAAATAAGAGCCAAAGCAGCAAATGCGCCTGTCGTTAAAGAAATCATGGCGGAATTCAACGGTACATTTAGAGACTTCAAACATGATCAATAACACCTTGACAGCCATTGAAGGAATCAGGGTCGGCCACGAATCAGATTTTAATGGCGGAACAGGTGTTACGGTAATAATTTTCGACAGGCCTGCAATCGGTTCGGCAGACATATCTGGGATGGCGACATCAACCAGGCAGATTGATTCAATGGAAATAATGCATCCGGGAACTTCCGTACATGCATTGTGTCTGTCCGGCGGGTCGGCTTTCGGGCTGGATGCAGCAGGTGGGGTTGTAAGATATCTCGAGGATCAGGGGATAGGGCTGGATTTATCGGTAGCAAAGCTGCCAGTCGTGCCCACTGCCGTCATATATGACCTTTCTTTCATGGACGCAAAAGCTAGACCGACAAAGGATATGGCTTTCAAGGCCTGTATAAATGCAAGCGGATCACCGGTAATGCAGGGGACAATAGGCGCAGGCACAGGCGCGACGTGCGGAAAATTAAGAGGCGTTCTCAATGCAACAAAAACCGGACTCGGCTCAAGCTGTATAAAGGGGTTTAACGGTGTCAGTATGGGAGCGCTTGTAATAGCGAATCCTTTTGGGGATATTATTAATGGCCGCGGAGAAATCATTGCGGGGGCAAGGGAAGAGAAAGGTTTTCTTGATACGCGAAAGGCAATTGTTTCGGGGGAAAACAGAAGCAGGATAGGGGCGCCCTCCAATACCACGCTTTGCGTTCTGGTTACAGATGCTTGTCTGGATAAAATATCGGCGCTTCAGGTTGCAAGGATGGCGGGCAACGGCCTTTCAAGGCATATTTCACCATTTAACACGCCTTTTGACGGGGATATTGTTTTCTGTCTTTCCATTGGCGAGAAGGAGGCACATCCGCTTCACCTGGGAGTTATCGGCGCAAAGGCTGCAGAGGAAGCTTTGATCAACGCGGTCATGAAAGCCGGCTCCCTCGGCGGTCTTCCTGCACATAAAGATATTGTGAAATAATAAAGCCTCACTATTATCGCCATATGAAACCCGAACCATTCAACAGAAACATTCTGTATCTGATCGCCGGTGCATCAATAATCAGTTTTTCTGGTGTCTATGTAAAGCTGGTCAACGTCGGTCCGACAGTTGCAGGGTTTTACAGGACATTCATTGGCGCGGTATTTCTACTCGTTCTTTTAGTCATAAAAAGAGAACGTCTCTGGTATGGTATGAATAACTTTCTGATTTCCACGTTATGTGGACTTGCTTTTGCTGTGGATTTGTTTTGCTGGCATAAAAGCGTGCTTTATATCGGTCCGGGGCTTTCAACAATTCTGGCAAATTTCCAGGTCTTTTTCCTTGCGGCATTTGGATTTTTTATTTTGAAGGAAAGAATCGGCATAAAATTTCTTGGATCAATCATCCTGGCCGTAATCGGATTGTTTATGATCGTTGGTTTTAAATGGGGGGCATTTTCTGACAATTATAGATTAGGAATTTTCCTGGCATTGATTACCGCTGGAGCTTACTCATCATACATACTCCTCTTGAGACTGCTTCAGTCAAAGGAAAAAAGATTATCAACAACAGCAAACCTGGCGACTGTATCTATTATTACATCTGCATGCCTTTGCCTGCTGTCATTGATCGAGGGTCAATCTCTGATAATCCCGGATATATCAAGTGGTGCATATCTGATTACTTATGGTCTTATGAGTCAGGTTGTTGCCTGGCTGCTCATATCAAAGGCCCTGCCGAATGTGAAAACATCATTGGCAGGCCTTATATTGCTGCTTCAGCCGGCGCTGGCATTTGCCTGGGATATTCTATTCTTCAAGAGAGATATCGGAATAATATCGGGAATGGGTGTTCTTGTCGCTCTTGCTGGAATATATTTTGGTACTACACGGAGAAAAGATTCAGGAATTGACAATATTTAAGCTCAAAATTGGCGTTTAATATTAGACTTTACAAATAATTGGCAAGATAAGTGAATCATTATTGACGCTCAACAGTGTTTATGTATCAATATATTTAATATGAAAATCCAGCCGATGAGACATGATAGCACTGAAAAATATGAGAACTGAGTTTAAATATATCTGTCCCGTTTCTTTGACAAGCTATACGTCTATTCTATTAAGCCTGATGATTACGTTAATTCCATGGCAGTTATGGGGAAGTTACCATGATGCATATGGAAGAGGAGACACGAGTCCGGCCTTCAAGGAACTTCTTCATGATGCACAGAAGGGAGATACAGGCGCTGAATTTCAATTGGGAGTTATTTATGAACAGGGGCGAGGTGTTCCGCAGGATTTTTCAGAAGCTGCCAAATGGTACAAGAAAGCTGCTGCCGCCGGGCATCTGGAAGCGCAATACAATCTGGGTCTTCTGTACGAGGAAGGCCGGGGATTAGAGAAGGATTATAAGGAAGCTGCCAGGTGGTATTTGGAAGCGGCTGAAAAAGGGCTTGCCGAAGCGCAATACAATCTGGGCCTGATGTATGAGGAAAGCAGGGGCTTGCCAAAAAACAATCATGAAGCGGTTAAATGGTACAGAAAAGCGGCTGAGCAGGGAATGGCGGAAGCCCAATACTCTCTGGGAATTAAATATGAAACAGGCGAAGGGGTAGGACGTAACTATAGCGAGGCTGCAAAATGGTATAAAAAAGCCTCTGACCAGGGAAACGTCTATGCGCAATACTGTCTTGGCAGCCTCTATTGTAATGGCAGGGGGGTCCCTAAGGATTATAAGGAAGCTGTCAGGTTATATCTTAAAGCAGCTGATCAGGAATTGCCTGAAGCTCAATTTGCCCTTGGGCTGATCTTTGAAGAGGGTCTCGGAAGACCCAAGAATTTACCCGAAGCCTTGAAATGGTATAGAAAAGCTGCTGAACAGGGATTAAGTGAAGCCCAATACAATCTTGCGGTAAAATATGAGAACGGTGACGGTGTATCTCAGAATTATCAGGAAGCGGCAAAATGGTATCAGAAGGCTGCCGAACAGGGTGATTTGTATGCACAGATCAACCTGGGAAGCATGTACAGTAGCGGAAGAGGGGTTCCGCAGGATTACAAAGAGGCTCTCAAGTGGTTCAGAGCAGCAGCAGAAAAAGGTCTGGCGGAAGCGCAATTTAATCTTGGGCTGACATATGAAGAGGGAATGGGGGTTCAAAAAAATTATCTTGAAGCCGCCAAATGGTACCGTATGGCCGGCGATCAGGGGCTTGCTGAGGCACAATATAATCTTGGAATAATGTATGAGGAGGGATTGGGAGTGAACCAGGATTATCTGGAAGCGGCCAAATGGTATAAAAAAGCCTCGGAACAGGGGTTGGCAGATGCCCAGTATAATCTTGCATCTCTGTATCATGACGGCAAGGGCGTCCCTCAAGATTTTATCCTTGCCCATATGTGGTATAATCTTGCAGCTGCGCAGGGCAATCCCAATGCCTCCCAGAGCAGGAATGATCTTGCAAGCATAATGACCCCATCTCAGGTTGCCGAAGCCCAGAGACTGGCACGGGAATGGAAATCAAAACGGAAAACGAAATAAGCTTTTCAATCTTTGCCCGTTTTTGTTATCGATCCCCTTATGCCGGCTTTATAAAGTCTGCCGCAGGTTTCAAACATGATATAGCGGGTCGCCAGCAAGGGAATATTTTTCTGTTTTGCGAGTTCAACAGCCTCATTTAGAGGTTTCTTGCCTCTAACAAATATAATTGCAATAAGATCCATTGTATCTGCAGTGCGTACCACAAGTGGATTCGTAAGGCCCGTTAAAAGTATTGCTCCAGGTTTAGCGAAAGAGAGTACATCGCTCATGAGGTCGGCTGCAAACCCTGCCTTAACTTCAATGTCAAGTTTTGATTCACCGACTATTACTTCAGCATCAAGCAGTACCATTAACTCTTTCAGGGTCATATTTTCTCCATCTTCTTAATTTATCAAATCAAAGAGACATGATGTACTCATGTATGGCCTTGGCAGCTTTTCTCCCTACTCCCATTGCAAGAATAACAGTAGCTGCACCTGTTACTATATCTCCTCCTGCATATACACCTTTTCTTGATGTTTGTCCCGTTTCTTCATCAGCAATAATATATCCCCATTTGTTCGTATTGAGGCCGGGGGTTGTGCTTTGAACAAGAGGATTAGCACCAGTACCCACAGCCACCACGACTGTATCAACTTCCATCGTGTACTCGCTGCCCTTTTTTGGTACAGGCCTGCGTCTCCCTGAATCATCCGGCTCGCCAAGCTCCATCTGCTGGCATTCCATACCCACAACCCATCCTTTTTCGTTTCCTATATATCTGATAGGTGTGGTCAGAAGATGCAATTCTATTCCTTCCTCTTCGGCATGATGAATTTCTTCGATTCTGGCAGGCATCTCAACTCTAGATCTTCTATAAATCAGATAAACCTTTTCAGCACCTAGCCTCATGGCTGTCCTGGCAGCATCCATGGCAACATTGCCGCCTCCTATAACAGCCACCTTTTTCCCTTTGACAATTGGCGTGTCATACTCTGGGAAAAGATATGCCTTCATCAGATTTGATCTTGTAAGATACTCATTGGCTGAATAGACACCATTGAGGTTTTCTCCCGGTATGTTCATAAACGTGGGAAGGCCTGCGCCTGTTCCAAGAAAAACTGCGTGAAAACCGTCATTAAACAGATCATCAACAGTAAATATTCTTCCGATTACATGAGATGTTAGAACCTTGACGCCTAATTTTTTTAAATAATCTATTTCTGCAGCGACAATGGCCTTCGGCAATCTGAATTCAGGAATACCATAAACCAATACGCCACCCGGAATATGCAGCGCTTCGAATATCGTTACATCATGCCCGAGTTTGACAAGATCCCCTGCAACTGTAAGGCCTGCCGGTCCTGAACCTACTACTGCGACCTTTTTACCTGTTGATGAAGCAATTTCAGGGATAGAAATACTTCCCTGTGATCTTTCAAAGTCAGCCACAAACCTTTCAAGTCTTCCAATGGCTACACTATCACCTTTTTTCCCGCGCACACACTTTTCTTCACATTGTGTTTCCTGAGGACATACTCTTCCGCATATGGCTGGCAATGCATTGGTTTCTTTTATTTTTCTTGCAGCACCTGTAAAATCACCATTGGAAATCAGATTGATGAATCCTGGAATGTCAATCTCAACAGGACAACCTTCAATACAGGGTTTCGTTTTGCATTGTATGCAGCGATTTGCTTCGGTTATAGCAGCTTGAGGAGTGTATCCCAGAGGCACCTCGTCAAAATTGCGGGATCTTGCTTTTGCATCCTGTTCAGGCATCGGTTGCCTTTGAATATTCATCCTTTCTTTCATATCCATGAATCACCTCCCGGACCTGCATGAGCAGAAATGATCATAAGATTCTTTCTCCTGATCAAGATATATATGCTGTCTGTCAATGAGTTCCTTGAAATCAACAAGATGCCCGTCGAATTCCGGGCCGTCCACGCAGACAAACTTGGTTTTTCCTCCAACGCTTACCCTGCAAGCGCCACACATTCCTGTTGCGTCAACCATGATCGAATTCAGGGAAACCACAGTGGGTATATTATATTTCCTTGTAACATCACAAACAGCACGCATCATTGAGACCGGACCAATGGTGACAACCGTGTCTATATGCTTTCCAAGAAGAAGATAATTATTTTCCAATGCCTGACTAACAAATCCATGATAGCCGTATGAACCGTCGTCAGTTGAAACAATTAATTCATCCGATACCGCTTTCATTTCATCTTCGAGAATCAGAAGATCTTTGGTCCTGGAGCCGATTATTGATATTACATGATTTCCGGCAGCTTTCATTCCCTGTGTTATAGGGAAAACCGGTGCGATTCCGACTCCGCCGCCAATACATGCAACAGTTCCGAAATTTTCAATATGCGTTGGTTTCCCAAGCGGACCAACCAGATCGAGTATTTCCTGTCCCGGTAGCATCTCGGCAAGGAGGGCTGTCGATTTTCCTACTACCTGGAAAATCAGGGTTATTGTTCCCTTGATAGCATCTGCATCAGCAATTGTGAGGGGAATGCGTTCCCCTTGCTCATGTATCCTTATAACAACAAATTGACCGGGTTTTCTTTTTAAAGCAATTTGTTTTGCATCGAATACCAATGAAAACACATTTTCTGATAACATATCCTTTGAGATTATTTTAGCAGGCATGCATGTCCCCCATGTAAGTAAATTTCTGTAGGCCTTATATGATAGGAAATATTTTTATACAAGCTCGAAATTATGCTTGAACGTTATGAAATTACAACGATTTTAAGGTTATCCACAATTGCGAAGAGAGTTTTATTTAAAATTTGTTTAATTAATTTTTTGTGTAAGACTTTATAACAAGTATTTGGTCTTTGGATTAAAAAAAGGGATGCATTAAGCATCCCTTTTTTTAATCTTTTCTCTCATCATCAGAAGGATGTGTTGACTCTTCGTCATATACCCTTTTTATCTGTCGGTGTATCCCTTTGGAAAGAATAAGTGCAATAAGGAAGAGTAGAATCAATGATACAATCACAACCAGTATCGTAGATTTCTGCCATTTAGCTACCTTATCTTTAATATCTTTTGCCTTTTCTTCACTGATATTTTTATAAAGGTTTACATCAACAACCATGCCCACCCAGCCAATACCTTTGGGCTTGCTGAATCCGTTTCCATAATATGGTATCGGGGCGAAAGCTACAAAATAACTGCTGTTATCGAGTACATACGTGCGGGAACCTGATTTTCCCAAGGACGCTTCTTCATGAATTTTTGGCAAGTTTTCATCTTTGAAGCCAATTGATAAAATATTCATGTAACCCTCACCAGACGCTTCAAGATCTTTATAATTATCTTCTTTAAGCATTGGTACGGTATTATTATTTTTATCAAGACCGATTATCAAGGTTTCGTCAGGATGAGATAAAATGTTGCCATCCCTGTCAACCAGGAAGGCATAATTATTATCCTTTATATTAACTGATGCAAATATCTTATCCGGATCTGTTGGGACCAGATGATCAACAAACTCTCTGACATGCTGGAAATCTAATGCCAGTTCAACTACGCCTGCAAACCCCGATGAATCAAATACCGGTGTGGCAATACGTTGAATGCCTTCAAATTTCTTTCCGGAATCTGCCTCTTTCCTGTTTACATGATATCCGACAACTGGACCTATATAGAATTCACCAGGGGCAAGAGATTTTGCTATTTCAAAAAAATTCTCCTTTCCATATTCACCATTGTCGGGAACTGACAAGTTTTTAAGATTCTTTTTCGGAACAATACCGGCATTGGTAACTTTTATCTGTTCCATACCTGTTTTATCCAGAAAAGCAATTTCTTTGTAAAGAGGCACAGGGACTTTTACCAAGCCTATATCGGATGATTTGATAACGCCAAGATTATTTGTTGTCAGGAATGTTGTATATGCCTTGTCATCCCTGGGAAGTATGGATGCAATTTTTATGTCTTTTTCCCTATCTGTATAGAATTGAGCAATTCCTTCAGCAATATTCTTGGCCCTGAGTTCAATAGACTGCTTCTGGGGATTATCCAGAACTCTCAAGTTTGCCTGCGTTGCTTCTTCTCCAACCTTAACCACTCCCTTGCTTATAACTATACCTGTGATTGTAAGAGGAAGTACTATCAGGATAAAGAAGCTTACAGCAACACTTGCAAAATTAAGTTTAGTGTTTTTTTCTTCCTGATCCATAACCATCTCCTCGCCCTGTTATTACCAATAAAAATTAAATATGCTTAGCTCACCGTGAAAAGATTTGTAATCAAATAGATGGTGAGTTTCTTCCTTGTTCCCAGATACGCATACGATAATTTTATTATGCGTAAATTGCAGCGGTTGTTGGATAAGTTAACCTAAAACCACTGCTTTGAAAGGGTTAGCATAAAGAATGATCAGAGTAATAACCAGAGCATAGATGGCTACAGATTCAACCATTGCAAGACCGATCATCATAGTCATCATAATTTTGCCCTGAGATTGAGGATTTCTTCCAACGGCTTCACTTGCTCCTGAAATCGCATGGCCCATACCAAGTCCTGTTCCGACTGTTCCAAGTCCCATACACAAACCTGCACCAAGGATTGATACAGCTATGAAGATTACCTTTGTCCAGTCAGTGTAACCAGTTGCTACTGCAACTGTTTCACTTGCCATAACAGCGCCTGCTAATACCAGGATCATAAAAGCACAAGAAACAAAAATCTTCCTACCCATTAGTATACTCCTTATATTAATATTTTTATTTATTCTTTCCCAATTTTACCATGAATTCAAAACATTACTCTGAATAACGGTTCATTTTATACATGATAGAACTAGGTGATGCAAGTGAAAATTTACCTCCTTGCCAGGTATCCATTAAGTAGTTCTTTGTTAATTCCAGGCTCACCTTCTACGGTTTTCAGATCAATCTTTCCTGTTTTTATTGCATTGGCAAGGCTTTCTTCCATTGGAAAATAATCACCTTGAAGAGACTGGGCCTGTCCTTTGATAAAATGGACCTTGTTTTCACGAATAAATTTCTGAACTCTTGATTTGCCGAGGAGAAGTTCCCAGATTACTGTCCCGCCGTGTTTTTCTTTAGCGCCGATTCGTTTCATTGAAAATACACCCATAAGTGAATGAGAGAACAATGCCTTCATATATTCGTCCGACAGCAGTGAAAGATATTGCTCAATCGCACTGAAAACATCTATTCCCAACATTCCTACAATTACAAGGATTCCTTTTTGTGTAGCCTGCAATGCCGTTTTAGCCATAAGGCTGTCTGTAATTTTCCCGAACACGAGAATGTCAGGATCATATTTGAAAACATTTTCGAACAGAACTGATGTGTCTTTAGTGGTGTCCCTGCCTATCTCCCGCTGAATGACATTTGCGAGTTTATGCTCATGAATATATTCTATCGGATCTTCAAAAGTGACTATATTGCAGCTTTTGTTTGAATTTATGTAATCGATAATCGTTGCTATTCCTCTGTTCTTTCCCTGTCCACCGGAACTGGAAACAATAAACAGCCCGGTTTGAGATGTAAGACTTGACATAAGAAAATCAGGAAAACCCTGTTCTTTGTAACTCGGGATATCCTCGATAAGTTTGTGTGCATTTATCGCAGGTTCACCATCGCGGTGCATGAAAATATTCAGCCTGTATCTGCCCACACCTCTCTTGATGTAAGTGAATTCAACTTCCTTTTTCTGTTTAAATTCTTCCATATATTCATTGGATGTCACTTCTTTGATAATCTTATTCATTTGATCAGGCGTTACTGCCGGAAGATTTGTTCTTGTGAAATCGGCATTTTTTCTGATTGCAGGTGGAGCCCCGATTGTCAAGTGAAGGTCTGTAATGTCCGGTTCGTTTAAAAGCTTGAATATGTAAGTAGCATCTGTGCTTATTATATTCATTACATTAGGATTCCGATCAACATTCTTAAGGTTAAGGTTCATTTTGCCAAAACCTATAGAATTAAGTGTAAAGAGAATATCTTCTATCTGAGACTGTGTAGCCAATATTACCTTAATGTCGCGGTTCAGAAGATATTTGACGTTTTCAACAAGAACAAGATTCATCGGGTCTGACATTGCTACTTTTACAAGAGCGCCTTCGGTTGCAATCGGCACAGCCATGAATTCTCTCATTCTATCCTGAGGGATAAGCAACTGAGTTTCTTTTGTAATAATTTCATTTTTCATATCCAGAATCGGGATACCTGTGAGGTTTTTTAAGATGCCCAGAAACTGGTCTTCTGCCAGGTACCCGAGTTTAATAAGAGTCTCGCCGAGTTTAAGGCCTTCTTTCTGCTGCGCCTCCAGTGCGACCTTCAACTTTTGTTCATCAAGAAGACCAAGTTCAACAAGCACTTCACCGATTTTCTTGTTCTGGAATCTCTCCATGTAAGGCTCCTTTTTAGATATGACTTGTTTGCTGGTGATATCGATGCTGTGGAATTAATAAGTTATTATAGTCAGTAAAAAATTAAAATGGAAGATAAGAGATTTTGTGTTCAAGAGATGTTGCTGCTAACATTAAGAAAAGAAAAGGCGGGGTGATTGCCCCGCCTTTTCTTTATTATTTTTTTCTTCTAAATTATTTCTGCTGCATCTCAGTGCTGGTTACAGTTGCAAGCGCATTGGAATTGAGGTTAAATTTGAAGTCGATCTTGAACTGAACAGTCCATGCATTTGTAAGATCAAACTGGTCAGCGCCGAGGTTGGGGCCATATATTTTGTACTGTTTAACTTGAGAAGTAGGGTCAGTTGTATCAAGCCATTGGACCAGATAAGGTTTCGGGGTCAGTGTGTCTTTATAGAAATCACCTGCCCAGAAGTACGATCCTATCAGTGATACATCAAGACCCGGGAAAAGGTTATATGTAAGCCAGCCGGTAAGCTCTGTTCCAAGATAAGGGGATACATTGGTCTTGTACTGTACATTATCGAACATGAATAAGAACGGGACTATTTCATGGCCGTTGTTGTCGGTATATTTAAACCATAAGGCATAATTTACAGGGAATGATGACCAGTATTCATCTTCAAAAAACTTTACATTGGAACGCCATGCCATGACTGCCTGCCCCATGAATTCCCATTTGTCGGCAAAACGGTATTTCGCACCGAGCCTTCCCAACGTCATGTTGTTGAAACTTATATCATTCTGGTCAAAGGCCTCTTTTGTCGCAAGATTGACAAGGGCGTTAAAATATTTATCCTCAACTTCACCAAGGAGGATTACATTTAAAACTGAAGGTGTTCTATACCCTTTAGGATTGTATTCATCCCATAAGAATCCATTTATTTCAGTCCAGTGGGTGATGCCAGTGGTATATACCGCTGATGCATAAGGCGTTACTTTGCCGATATCATAGGCCACATCGAAAAGGGCAATACCCACTTTGCCCTCTACCGGACCCATGTCTTTTATGGGAAGATAGTGTTCTGAACCTGGTACATAATTAGGATATGAATACCCGGGCGGGGCCAGTTGATTGCCATTGTCCATAAGGGCTTTAAGATCGTCACCGATAGGGCCTTTTGTTATCTCGGCAAGAGTACCCATTCCAGTGCCGAGATAATGGAAATAATGAAGGTTTCCTTTGTTATAGTTGAACTTCCACTGGGGAAGGCATATCCTCATATTGGTGGCCGCTGATTTGGAATAGCCAAGACGGAAATCAAGCCATTGCTCTGATTTTAAGGTCTTATCAGGCTTTTCATATATCGTTACAACCCTTATTTCGTCCATGTCGTCTCTATCCAGATAATCGCCGTTTCTGGTGTTCGGGTCGTAATAAGGGACATCAGGGTCTTCATAGTAGAATTTCTGTTCGGCTTTTTTGTTCCAGGCGACTGCAAAAGTCCAGCCCGGTAATGCTTCATCAAACTGTGCAGCCCAGACAAGGCCATTGCTGCCGTCATTAAACCGGCCGGCGACAAAGAGCCCAACAGGTGTAATCATCTGTACAAAGGCTTCAGTAAGCCTTATTGTCTGGTCAGCCTTTTTTGTTGAAAGAAGTGTATAGCCGGACCCTGAATCTACAGGCTCATACAAAACTTTTGTGTTATTGTCGGAATCGAATATCAGATAATCAATATCGATACGGGCCTGAAATGTAAGCTTATCGCTGAAAGCTATAGACGGAACAAGGAAGAGTTCATTTTCAAGCCAGGCCTCGATTTTATCCGTCTGGCCGTTTGTTGGGCCACCTTCATCTGGGGGGAGAGCAGCTATTTCTTTTGTGGGCGGAGGAGAAATATTATATTTGGGTTTCAGGTTGCCGTCGTAGCTGTTTATATCGCGTTCATTATAATATTTACCGAACATCTGGTAATCGCCCTCAAGCCCTATTTTAACGTCTTTCCAGTTCCACTGGGCTGCTTCATTAACGGCAAATGCGGCACTCGAGATAACCATGAGAGTAATCAGGATAAGAAATAGCTTATAAAGGAACCTCATGTAATCCTCCTCAAATTTTGTTTATCTATGCAATCAAAGCAGGGCCTGTTTAGCCCTGCTTTGATTTTATAACGATATGCCCTAAATGTTCAATGATTAAATTAATTTTAGTCTAAGTTGGCTGTATTGATAAAACAGAGTCCTGCTTTGCTTATGTCTACATCGTCGGTGGCCATTTTCAGGAAACAGCGGCCTGCTCCATCTGATACTGCAGAGGCGCCATCTTCTGTAAGTATCATTCCGAAGCCATCATCAGTGATTGTACCTTTCAATAATGCTCCTGTTGTTATTGACAACATCAGGTCACCTTTTTTAGGGTTATTGGTAGGAAGCATATCTCCAAGCCCGCCAACAAGAAGTGCAGCAAAGTCTGAATGATCGAACATCATGATGCCCATATCATCTTTTAATACTGCACAATGTGAATAATAAGGCACCAGTGTAAGATAGATATCAAGGAAAGATTCAGTATCCTTATTTGCGTTTTCTATGACAGGGGCCTGATGCGAGCCCGCATCGAGCTTGAATGCCAGGTCAAGAGACATCATCCACAATGCCTTGCCGTTTTCCAGGTATTCGATCCTTAGGTCATTTATTATCAGAAGAGGATTTGCAGTTTTGAAATCAAAGGCAATACCGTTCTTGTTAAAGGATATTTTCATCTGCTGCAGAACAGCAGGTTTTACATCTTTGTATGAAGGAACAGCCGTAGGAATATCAAGGGCTGGAATGACAACATTACCGTTCAGCAGTTCACTTACGAACTGTGTCATGTTTTCCTGCGAGAGGCTCACCTCTATTGCTGAGGGGTCATCAGAGGTCTGGGTAAGAGGTATGGCAGCGTTGCTTCCCGGATAAAGCGTTACACCACTGGGGAATGTCCCTTGTACTCCTTTTGCCATGAAAAGTCCTATGCTGAGTGCTGACATATTGGATGTTGTACTTTTCGGTATGCCGTTTATATCAAGGTAAAGGGGTTTTGCTGCGAGGTTGAGGCCGCTCATATCCGCACCCAGATCTCCAGCCATGCCGCCAAGCAGATCATCGAGCAGTAATGAGTTGATTCCCATAGGAATATTCAATATACCTGACTTAAGTTTGAGTGTCGGTGCTACTTCTTCATCAATCCCTTCATTTCCTGAAAGTCCGTCAACAAGGTTGAATGGAAGTGATATTATGCCGGAAGTAAGCTTCATTATATCTGTGCTAAATGTCCCCTTGAAGGGAATAAGGTTATCGACTGTAAGTCCACTGAGTGACATGCCTCTGGCGCTCTGGAGAATGTCCTTGCCGACAAGCACCCCTAGTCCGTTCCTGATAAGCTGTGAAGACTTTGCAAATTCTTCTGTTCTGAAAACATATTTTGCCTTTGAAGCCTGTCCGTTCGGATGAATAGCCTGTATAAGCACCGGCATCAATCTGTCTGTATCAGATACAGGATATTTGCATATGTAAAGATTGCTTGCCGAATCATATGTTGTTTTAATCTGATTTCCGCCGCCGTCGCTTACCAGCACCTGATTAACTTTGTATTTTCCGCCTTCGACTCTGACGCCCAGTTTCACTTTCGAGCCGGCTTCGAAGGTTGCCCCGTCTTCAACAATCTGATAGCCGGCACCTGTCTCAGAATCTTTAAGAAGTGTTATGCTCGATGCATCGGCATAGGTTGTTGCAGCGACTGCAGTACCCGGAGTATCGTATGATTCGGTCTTTGTCGTTACATCTGATTCACTGCCGCCTCCTGAGCAGCCAGTCATGATAAGCAGAATCAGTGCAATCATGATTGAAGGAATCAAGTTAGCCAGTTTATTCATTGCAATCCCCCTTATTATAGATGTTATTTTTCTTTCTTACATTTTGAGCAATATATATGCCATTACTCTAAATGGTAATAAAAGCTAAAGCCCACTTGAATAAAACCAAAAAATCAGCAAGTTATATTGATTTAAACGGATTCCCTCAAAACTTGCATGACATTCAAACTATTTATTGCTTAATTTTAAGTGAAAAAAAATTCTTTGCAAGAGAAATATTTTGCCTCGAGTTGTGATGAAAATGCAAATCTATATATTGACAGGGCTAATCCAGAGTTTGACCGGGCCATGGCGCTTATGATAATAATCTCAGGTGGAAGCGGCCGGGTCCTGGTGGGTCCCCCGGACTTCAAATCCGGTGTGCTGGCCGTCGAGGTTGGCTGGTGGGTTCGATTCCCATGCGCTTCCGCCATAAAACAATTATTCTTCCTCTAAACAAAATAAATTATTCAATTAGATGAATAATTTTTTTGAACTGGAAAACGATATCATTTATATTAATAATAATATTCGTAAGCAGCATTTAAGGAAGATTATATTTTTGCTGATTTATTGGCTTGATCTGATAGGAATTGTATTTTTATAAATTCTTTCTGCAGTTTATATCATGAAAATAAACAGGGAAAGAAACGTTAAAAAATTGTAAAAAATTTGTTGATATCTTGAGGAGGTATGAAATGAAAAAGGTTATAATAATTCGAAAGAACCTGTTCTACATAATACTAACACCTTTAATTTATTTGACCTTAGCTACGACTGTTTCAGCTGTAGAGTTACCCGGTACAATACAGGGAGAATATTCAGTAGATAGCTATGGTGCTTCTGCTTATGATATCGACATTAAAGTTCCTGAAGGTATCAATGGAATCAAGCCAAGCCTAGGGGTCTCATATAATAGTAGAACTGAAAACGGTTTGGTTGGGGTTGGCTGGTCTTTATCAGGCTTGCAGGCCATAACAAGAGGGCCTGCAACTATTATGAAAGATGGTTTCTTAAAATCGGTCAGTCTGGAAAACACAGATAGGTTTATGCTTAATGGAGATTTTCTTATTCTTCTAAGTTCGGACAGCAGTAATTATGGAAAAGATAATACTGTATACCGAACCGAGCATGATGATTTTACAAAAGTAGTTGCTTATGGGCAATCTGGTAACGGACCAAAATACTTCCTTGTCTTTACAAAATCAGGTCTCATTATGAGATTTGGTGGTACGGAAATGACCTTCCCCCAATTATTAAGCCACCTTTAAAGCGAGTGTCTGGTTATTTAGCATATTTTTCTGGTTCATGAAATACTCATACGGGGCACAGTTCCCTAGGGAACTGTGCGGCCGCTTGTGATTATAGTCTGTCAGCCA
>DATCTV010000011.1 GCA_036567785.1 Desulfomonilia bacterium
CTTATGGTGTCGGTAGGCACATCACCGTGGAACTGAAAATCCCATCCCGCTTCAACCCATACGCTGGCGCCAAGTGTCGCCTTGGCATCGCCGACATTGAAGTCAACCCCTGCAAAAACCGGCGTGGCAAACAGCATTATCGCCACCGATATAATGAATAACCCCTTTAATTTTTCTTTTGTTTTCATCATAAAACAGTCTCCTCTCACAGGAATATATAATGTGTGTAGCTATCTCGCGTTTTTACTCCACCATAAACCGGTGCTAACCACCATTGCATCATCAACGGGATGGACGAATATTTCCCCATCACCGATGCTGCCTGTTGATGCAGCTTCCCTGATCAGATCGACCACCTTGGCCGCTTCGGCATCCTTCACAGTCACCTCGATCCTGGCCATCATCGTATCAATATCGTATGAATTTCCCTTGACCATAACCTTTAAATGCTCAGATGCGCTCCGGTCTTCTATCGCTGAAAATATAACACCTTTCTGCCCGGTTCTGTTCAGTGTATTACACACATCTTCAACCTTGTCCGGACGTATTATAGCCTCAATTCTCTTCATGGTATGTTACTCCTTCATTGGCCGTAAGATTAAGGGCGGAAATATCCATTCCGCCCCTGATCTTATCATATCGCAGCCTGACCGCTTTCACCCGTCCTTATCCTTATTACATTCTCAAGCGATGATACGAATATCTTTCCGTCTCCAATCTTTCCCGTACGGGCCTTAGCAATGATCGCTTCAATGACCTTGTCTGCAATCTCGGCACCAACCGCTATTTCAATTTTAATCTTCGGCAGAAAATCAACCTGATATTCCGCTCCTCTGTAAATTTCCTTGTGTCCTTTCTGGCGTCCGTACCCCTTGACTTCCGTTACGGTTATGCCGGTTACACCGATAGTGTTCAGCGCCTCTTTTACTTCATCCAGTTTAAACGGTTTGATAACTGCCTCAATTTTCTTCATTATCTTACTCCTTCCTGTATGGGTATGATTATCTCAGGTTATAGCCGGTCTCGCCGTGCAGACTCTGGTCAAGCCCTTGGACTTCCTCTTCCTCCTCCACACGCAAGCCTGTTATCATTTTCACTGCTATCAGGATAACCGTGGTCATGATCAGAGAGAATACGATGGCTGTACCTGATGCAACAAGCTGAACAACCAGCTGGTGAGCGTTGCCGTAGAAGAGACCGGTTCCGCCGATCGATGCAAAGAGGCCCGTTGCAATCGCGCCCCAGAGACCACCCACACCATGGACGCCCACGACATCCAGAGAATCGTCATAGCCTAATTTTTCTTTTGAAAGCACCGCGAAATAGCATAAAGCCCCTGCAACAAGCCCGATGATCATTGCAGGCACAGGCGTAACAAAACCCGAAGCCGGGGTAATTGCCACAAGTCCCGCAACTGCTCCAGAAGCAAATCCCAGTGTAGTCGGTTTCTTGCGTATAATCTTTTCACAGATAATCCACGAGAGAGCAGCCGCGCCGGTTGCAATCTGGGTTGCGAAGAAAGCGTATGTAGCGGTTCCATTGGCTGCCGCAGCGCTGCCCGCATTGAAGCCGAACCATCCGAACCATAGAATGCCGGCCCCGAGCATTGTCATTGTGAGGTTGTGGGGATACATGGGTTCCTGGCGATACCCCTTCCTTTTCCCTATAATAATAGCGGCCACGAGAGCGGCGACTCCGGCGTTAAGATGGATTACCGTCCCACCTGCGAAATCCAGCGCCCCCATCTTCTGCAGCCAGCCCCCGCCCCATACCCAGTGGCACAGAGGGAAGTAAACGAGAGTCGCCCAGAGAACTATGAAAAGCACAAAAGCCGAAAATTTCATTCTTTCGGCGAATGCACCAGTTATTAGGGCCGGAGTGATTATTGCAAACATGAGCTGAAACGCACAGAAGAGCAGATGCGGAATTTTATCTGAATATGGACCCGGATCACCCCCGACTCCCGTGAGGCCTGCCCAGTCAAGAGACCCTATGAATCCCCCAAGGTCCGGCCCGAAGGAAAGACTGTATCCGAAAACAACCCAGAGTATGGACACAAGACCCAGACACATGAAACTCTGCATAAGGGTTCCAAGAACATTCTTGGAGCGAACCATGCCTCCGTAAAAAAAGCCAAGACCCGGTGTCATAATCATAACCATTGCCGTGGCAATCAGCATCCATGCTGTGTCGCCTGAATTGATCATAACTGCTTCCTCCCTTTGATGTTTAGTTGGATTGTTAAGAAGCAAGAGGCATGCCACCGTGTATCTTTATGATATTACTTAGGTTATTATTTACCAGTACGTTCTATTGGTTCATTTATGTATCAATTAATGTTTTTAGGTGTTTTATTGTATCATTTTACAATTGGTGTACAATATCTTCACTTCCCTGGCACTCATTACAATTCAGGCCGTGTTCTTGAATAATATTTTCTTTATCTTCCCGGTTGCTTAAGTTCTTGCAAAAAGGCTCTTCAGCTCATCGGGTTGACTTGACTTAAGAAGTGCATCTTCCTGAGAGATGGCACCGCTTACAACTAGCTTGTGAAGCGCTGAATTAAGAGTTTGCATACCGTCTTTCACTCCGGCTTGGAGCATGTTGACTATCATATGCGTCTTGCCTTCCCTGATAAGATTCTTTACGCCCAGAGTGCCAATAAGAATCTCCATTGCACAGACCCTTCCCTTTCCCTCCTTTTTTGGCACAAGGGTCTGGCAGATAATTCCTTCAAGTGTGGTGGAGAGCTGCATCCTTATCTGAGCCTGCTGGTTTGAGGGAAATACGTCGATAACACGATCGATAGTCGATGCGGCGCTTGTTGTATGCAGAGTGCCGAAAACAAGATGCCCTGTTTCGGCTGCGGTAACGGCAAGCGATATTGTATCCAGGTCCCTCATTTCACCGACAAGTATAACGTCCGGATCCTGTCTGAGCACATGCTTCAATGCCTCGGAGAAGGAAAGAGTGTCGCTTCCGAGTTCCCTCTGTCTTATTATACTTTTCTGGTTTTTATGAAGAAACTCTATGGGGTCTTCTATGGTTACAATATGTTCAGCCCTTGACCTGTTGATATAATCAACCATTGAAGCAAGAGTCGTAGACTTTCCACTGCCCGTGGGACCGGTAACAAGTACAAGTCCACGGGGTTTTTTGCTGAGTGCGGTTATTACGGGGGGAAGGTTCAGCTCTTCGATTGTAGGGGGATTTGCAGGAATGGAACGGAATACGGCGCCGAGAGTATTTCGCTGATAAAGCATGTTCCCCCTGAATCGTGAGACCTGCGGTATGCTGTGCGAGAAATCGAGTTCCTTGTTCTTCTCAAATGTCATCTTCTGATCGTCTGAAATTATGGAATAAAGAGCGCTCTTAAGCATTTCATTGCTGATGGTACCGTAATCCGTAAGAGGGACGAGCTTGCCGTCAATACGTATATTGGGAGGAGAACCTACTGCAAGATGCAGGTCGGAGGCTTTCATTGTAACCATTTTTCTCAGGATTTCATCAATACTGAAAGCGCAAGCAGGAGTTTCTACCGGATTCATTATTAATCCCCCATTATATTTTTGATAATTTATCTATGATAACTGGCTGAATTACTTAACGGCGTTTTTCTTGATAGAATTAGGATTTTTTTAATATTGAAGTAATTTTTTAAATGACAGCCGGAGCGGTCTCAATATTTCCGGCTGTCTTCGTCGTTAATTGTACATCACCAAACTCGTTTTACTAATTTACAAAAATAGCATTAGCGTAAATAAACGGGTATTCCTTGATAAAAGGTTTGGTGTGATCCCCAAGCCATTTCCTCAAGTGATATGGAACAATCTTGATTTCAGCCCTGTATGCACCTTTTTCCGTCACTGCATATTCAAGATCGGAATTCAGACTCCCGGCGACCACTATTCCTCCGTCAGGACCGGCCTTAATAAGCCTCACCCTGAATTCGGGTTTTTCAAGGCCCGGATCCATCCTGAAAAATTCAGGCACCTTTATATGCATAACAGGCGAGTCAGCCAGCGATACATTTTCCCCCATTTCAGATATCTTACTTCCGGCTTCGGCATAAAAATCAAACCCTACCGGTTCGCCGAAAACCTGAAAGGCGCCATACATACGGCCTTTAAAGACCGCGCTTTCAATTTCTTCAAGTGTTTGATTCTCAACAAGGACATAATTTGCAAACCATCTCATCATACGGCGGTAACTGTCACCCCTGTCTCCGTCAGGAAGAAGGAACGGCAGAGAATTTCTGTGTGCATCCGTTGCCATAAAGCCTGTTGCGGCACGGGAATAAAGCATCCTGTCCCAATGGGCGATATCAGGTTTCAGTTCCTCTAAAAAGCTCAGAAGCAGGAGATCGGAATGCGCATCAGCCCATGAAGGTGTGAGCATATCCAGTATGCCTGGAATGAAACCAAGGGAAGGCAGCCCCAGATAATCCTCCCTGATGCCGGGATCGATGTTCGCATGCAGGTTATATACATCGATGCCGTCTATCGGAAGATCCAGAAGGTCTTCGGTCTTCCAGCTTTCCGGATGCGTGACAAAAACCATGGCTCCCAGCGCATGCAGGGCATCCACGGTTTCAACGCTCGTACTTGTCAACAGTGCATGCCTCTCTTCAGGCGTGCCGTCGGGCATTCTTTTAAGACCGATCGGCATAAGGTTATTTTCGCTTCCCGCAGTGATTATCGCATTGTTGCCGCAGTCGCATTTTATTATATTCGCTACCGGCCTGCCGTCCCGGTATATCAGCTCGTCACCCTGTTCCGGCTGATAGAGCAATACATCGGGAAACTCATGCCATGAAAAATTATCCGAATGGTCGGACATCATCACAAACTGCTGGTTGGTACTGCATATAGCCTCACGCAGCTGACAAAAGCACTCTGTATTGGGCTTGCCGTCAATGAAAGGCTTGTTGTCGCATGCATCATGCGAATAGATTGAATGCAAATGTATCAGACCCCTGATCACTTTTTGTCCTCTAATATCAGGGTGAGCCTGGATCGGAACTACAAGCGACGGGTCCCAGTAAACATCATTATCTGAGAGTCTAGAGAAATTTGCTTTAACTGCTTTGAAGTTTCTAACATAAACCTGTTTGGCCGTCGGCAGAAAAACTCCACCCCCATCCGGGACAGGTGTCACGATGTAACTGCCATTGCCGACTGAAAACTTGTAGTTGCCCTGGCCATCGGTTACAGCAGTTGCACTTTTATCTCCGCTCAATATTACGGTAAGTCCGGGAATGCCTGTTCCGGCTTCGGTAACAGTGCCTGTAATTTTGCATGCGGAAAAAGCAAAAGCCATAAGAAAAACGAAAACCGGAATAAGATAATTCCCCCTGTTGCTCCTCATCTCATACCTCCAAATGATATTACGGCAGGACCTCCTGACGTAGAATTTACAATCTGCAACTATATTATTTCGGCCTCAGATTTACAAGTCCTATTGCCGTACCCGAGTATATGCATCCGTCAAGCCCCACCTGTGTTGCAGCATATGCACTGTTATATTGAAGCCCGATACCGATGTTAGAATAAAATGCGGAATCACCGGTGTCCCAGTCAACCGCCTCAAGAGTCCAGTAAATGCCGCGCTTGCCTATTGCATATAAAAGTTTTGTTGAAGCGCTCATACAGGGAATGCCGTTGGGAACTGATATTTGTGTGTTTGCCCATACCGATGAAAATGTCCTTGTTTTATGATTCCATTCAAATTTTTCCATACCCCTTGGCGCTATTAACGGGATGCCTGAAATAATGATATTCAGGGTGCGGTTGCCCAGGTCCGCGCCGAGTTCATTGTTTACGACAACCGCTCCATAGCCTCGAATACACAGAGACTGATCAGTCTGCGAATGCTTCGCTTCAGGATCACCGAATCTCACGGGTACCTGTGCAGCAATTCTCCTGTCTTTGGTGCCGGGGATCTGATGCCAGTCAGCTGGGATCTCATCGCGCCAGAAAAGGACTATGTTCATCAGCTCGCTGCCGTCGGTAATGGCCACGAACCTGTCCTGAGAACCTGTTCCCATAAGGGTCGGAGTCGTACCAGAACCATTTCCGAGACGGATCCCGGACTGATCTCCTCCTGTTTCATAATCGGCAATCCATCCGCCTTTTGCTTCGTCGGTTGAAAGTTCCGTACCCGTCCATTGAACACGGTACATTTTCCTGCTTGTTACCACATAGATTCCGCCCTTCTCGTCACAGGCGATAGAATTCGATATCTCATCATCCTCGCCAGGCATTAGGTAATACCCCTTCTCAAAGCTTCTCGACAGAACGCATACTAATCCATTGTTTGTGGCAAAGGCCAGCATGCCGTCATAGGTCATTACAAGGCCTACTATCTTATCATCCGAGCCTTTCAGATACTGTTCAGGAATACAGTAGACATTCCGGATCTTTATTTTTGAAGACGGATCACCCGGAACACTGTCACAATATGCAACAATTCTGGTCATATCAGGGACGAAAAATACGCCATCCTTATCCACAAGGGTATAAGCGCCCGAAACTCCACTTTCGACAAGACCTTTTTCACCGTCCCCGTTTGGGTCTTTTTTGATCTTGTCAATTTCGTGAAGCATCTTGTTCTTTGTGCTCAACTTGAATACATGGGTCAGGTTATTGCCCCATACAACACGGCTGCCGTCATGATATTTCCCTGATATCGGCATGGTGATGCAACCCGGCATGCCTATGATGTAATCCTTGCCTCTTATGCCTGCATCAGGTCCAGGATAGGGGGACGATGCCTGACAGTACGAATTTCTGTGCGTCATGCTCCAGGGAGAATCGGCAAGATAAGGATTGGCCGGAGGCTCGTTTCCGTCATTAACAACTTGAGGGACACAACCCGCTAAAAGAACCGCGATAAGCAAAATCATCCTTTTCATAAACAGCCCCCGCTATAAAAACAAATGATTCATTTAATAATGATTAATAATATCGTTGTTTAACAGCAAGGCAAGTCCTGTCGTAAATCCGGTTAAATCACTTTGATCTCATCCGATTTTCTGTTAGATTTTTTTGATGGCATTCAATTCAAAATCAGTTCTGTCTGCAATTGTCATTGCTGCCTTTACTGTTGCGGCATGTTTCACCACCTGGTTCATAGGCTACACCTTTAAAATGAATTATGAAACGAGAAGCTGGGAACAAATCCCGGCGAAAGTCCTGGAATATGGCATCAAAACCAGCCGGTCTCAAAGTACAGGTTCAATGAGATCAACACTGAACAGCAGCCTCAAGGCTAAATATTCATATTTCTTCAACGGGAAAGCTTATGTCGGCGACAAGGTCGACTACAGCTTCGGTTCGGATAATTTCAGCGACAAAAGACGCGCAAGACAGCTGGCTGCACTCAGTGAGGGTAACATCACTGTTTATGTCAATCCCGAAAATCCCGGGCAGAGCGTTTTTGACAGAAGCCTTCCCGCTCCGCAGATAGCATTCGCAATCATATTTCTTCTCTTCCCCTGCGGTCTGGGCACCATGTTCATAATAGGTACTATTTTTCGGGTTCTTCAAAAAGCCGGCTTCACCTCAACCGACAGGTTCATGATGCCGGTTGCAGGCCTTTTCCACGGCGCCCCAGCTATTTACCCGGTTTTCTTCGATCCGGGCTCGCTCGGATTCGGGACCTGGACCATCATGCTTGCATTTCTGGGACTTTTTACTGTGAGCCTGATATCAATCTATCGGCGCATAATCGACCCGTCTCTTGGCGGGCCCAAATGGCCAGACAGGCTCAAGAAACCAAGTTGATAACTGTATGAAACTCCTGCACAACTTTATTTATTGTCATTTCGAGCAAAGGGAGAAATCTTGGCCAAGGGTGGGCGTGCAGTAACTACTACTGGAAATACACTCATGGCTTGTGTTATAATTATATCAAAGCAAAATTTTCTTCTTATTGGGAGGAGTTTTATAACCATGAAGAAAAAGATATGGCAAACGCCAGAGTTGTTGGTATTGACCCGCAATAATCCGGCAGAGTCTGTTTTAGCCGGGTGCAAAACAGAAGGCAGTCCTATTGATAGTAATCAAAGGGAGAATAACTGCTATGCTGGTATGGATCCCTGTGCAGATGGTTGTTGGTGGACACTTGAAAGTTAAATATCATCGTTAATTTCTCAACTTGATATTCACAATCTTGGGACTCGAAATGTCCTGGCATAAAAATTGTTGAAAATGCTCTAAGAGGATTTCTTCAGGCAGGACGACAGAAGACCCATGTGCATTTATTCTTTAGTTTTCACATCAGAAAATGTAAGTTGTGTCGGATTTAAAACAAAAAATTAACGGAGAAAAATGATTCATGCCTGTAACTATAAATACTTTGAGAATGCCAAGACTCCCGCTCGAATGCAGAATCGACCTTACCTACCGCTGCAACAACTCATGTCTGCACTGCTGGCTCAGACTCCCTGCCGATGCGCCTGAAAAAGAAAACGAAATGTCCTTTGATGAGATTTCAAGCTTTGTCGGTGAAGCAAGAAAGATGGGCTGCCGCAAGTGGAGCATTTCAGGCGGTGAGCCAATGATCAGGCCTGATTTTAAAGATATTTTCGAGTTGATAACCTCTAAATGTACCGGCTACACCCTTAACACAAACGGCACGCTTATAACGCCAAAGATTGCCAAAGCAATGGCTCGCAAAGGATCAAAGATGGTTGCCATTTATGGCGCAACGCCTGAGACCTATGAGAAGGTCACGGGCAACCCGCATGGATTCGAACAGGTTATGAGGGGCCTTTCATACCTGAAGGAAGCAGGTACCGGGTTCATTGTTCAGCTTATTCCAATGCGCGCAAACTGGCATGAATGGGAGAAAATGCAGGAACTGGCAAAACGCTTCAGCAAACACTGGCGCGTCGGGGCCCCCTGGCTTTACCTCTCGTCCAGCGGCTCGCCTGAAAGAAACCGCCAGATCGAGGCACAGAGGCTTGACCCTGCTGACGTCATCGAGCTCGACAAGCCCAATCCTTCGGATGATGAACGATTTCTTGAAATAATGAATACCGAAAAAGCAGAATCGTCATGCGGCTTTGTTTCCACCAATGACGACCGGTTGTTTGCAAGATGCATCGCATGCCGTCGCGATTTCCACATTGACCCGTATGGCGGGATTTCCTGGTGCAGCTTCATAAAAGACCCTGAGTTTCGTTACGACCTGAGGAAAGGCTCTGTCAAAGACGCCTGGGAAAACTTCATTCCCTCATGCACCGACAAGGTTCATGGTGGAGATGAATGGAGGAAGCACTGCGGCTCCTGCCCCATCCGCTCCGGCTGCCGCTGGTGTGCGGTCTATGCTTATCTTGAAACAGGCAGGTATTCGGCACCTTTACCTTATCTGTGCGAGGTCGCTAAAGAGGCGCAAAAGTTCAAGGCCGACTGGAAGAAAAACCACCGCAAATATTTTCAGATTGCAGGAATCACGGTACGGATGGAAAGCGACCTCGACCTGAGCAAAATCAGATTCAAGAATGAACTTGAAGCATTTGAAACAAGCGGCCCCGGTGAAGACAATGTATCGTTCAGGCACATATTCGAACTGCCTGACCTTGCAGGCAAAGATCTTGGGACAGAGCTCTACCGCAAGCCTCCCTGGGCTATTTCCAGAAAGAACGGGGCATGGTTTTACAAAGGCATTTCGCCTGAGCCAGATGACCCATCCATTCACAGGGTCGCTGTATTCAACAATGACCATACGAGAGGAACCATATACAGCAGGCCAGACTATAAAACACGGATTATTAAGGACGGATGGTATTCTCTTTCGCTTTTTCCAACCGACCAGATATGGCTTGGCCCCCTGCTGCCTGACAGAAATGCAGTGTTGATTCATTCGGCAGCAGCAATTGTCAATGGCTCAGGCCTTGTTTTTGTCGGGCATTCGGATGCTGGCAAGTCTACGACAATGGAGATGCTGAAGGCTGCAAGCAGCCAGGGGAAACTAGACGCTGAAATCCTGTGCGATGACCGGAATGTCATAAGAAAATGGCAGGAAGGCTGGAAGGTTCACGGCACATGGAGCCACGGCACGACAGCCGATGTCTCCCCGTCGTCGGCCCTGCTTAAGGCAATCCTGTTTTTGAAACAGGACACCAGGAATATCATCGAACCACTCGACGATAAAAAAGCTATCTGGAAAAAGCTTCTCGCAACACTCATCCGGCCAATGGTAACCGCTGAATGGTGGCAGAAAGAGATGGATATACTTGAAGAGATCATTGCCCAGATTCCCTGTTACACCATGCATTTCGACAAATCAGGGGTAATCGTAGACAAAATAGCAGAAATGACAACAGGTTCAATCGATGAGTGATTTTGTACGATATATAAAACTTACCGAGAAAAGGATTGTTACAAAACTTGGAAACCTTGACATAGAGCTGACCGAGCGCTGCAATAATGACTGCATTCACTGCTGCATAAATCTGCCGGCCAATGACAGAATGGCTAAAGCCCGTGAGATGGGTATCGCTCATATAAAGGATTTGCTTGTTCAGGCTCAAAAGCTCGGCTGCATGCAGGTCAGGTTCACAGGTGGGGAACCTCTTCTGCGGCCTGACTTTGAAGATATTTACCTCTTTGCACGAAAGCTGGGCATGAAAGTACTGATTTTCACCAATGCAAGACTCATAACTGAAAAGCTGGCGGATCTGTTCAAACGCATCCCGCCTCTTGTAAAAATAGAAATCACTTCTTACGGCATGCATGAGGAATCCTACGAGTCGGTGGCCCGTGTTTCCGGGTCATTTAAACAGTTCTGGCGCGGTATTAATCTGCTGCTTGAACGTAACATCCCATTTATCGTCAAGTCCGCACTCCTGCCCCGGAACACACATGAAATTGATGAATTTGAATCATGGGCTTCAGCCATCCCCTGGATGGACAAAAACCCAAAATATTCCATGTTCTTCGATTTGAGAAACAGATGTGACAACGAAGAAAAAAACGCCATGATCAGGTCATTGCGCCTGTCACCTGAAGAAGGCATGAAAATCCTTACACGCGATGCTGATAAATACCGTAAAGACATCAACGAGTTCGCATCTAAATTCATGAGGCCTGCGGGCGACAAACTGTTCGGCTGCGGCGCAGGCTGCGGCATGTGCATTGATGCCTATGGAATGGCACAACCTTGCATGGGGGTGCGCAGTCCTGAATTGATATATGACACTTCCCGGCATTCGCTTGAATCTGTGCTGGAAATATTCAAAAACTTAAAAGAAATGTGCGCAACGAACCCTGAGTATCTGAGGCGATGTGCCAGATGTTTTTTGAAGGGGCTCTGCGAACAGTGCCCTGCAAAATCATGGGCCGAACACCAGACCCTTGACACGCCGGTGGAATACCTGTGCAATATAGCGCATGCCCAGGCCAGATGGATGGGCTGGCTGGATCAAACGGAATTCGGTTGGGAAGTGACTGACTGGAAAGAAAGAATTACCAGCAACTGAAAATTATTCTCGGAGGTTTAATTTTATGGAGGTCAATCTGACAAAAGAAAGCATTTGCCTGCCGTCTGAAGACATAGTTGCCCGTGAAATAGAAGGCGACATCATAATCGTCCCTCTTGTCGCAGGCATCGGAGATGCTGATGATGAACTGTACACCCTTAATGAGACCGGCAAGGCCATATGGAAGAAACTGGACGGCGGAAAATCGCTTGGTAAGATTGCGACGGAACTTTCCGACGAGTTCGCATCCGAAGCCGGCGAGATAGAAAAGGATGTTATAGGCTTTGCATCAGAAATGGTCAGCCGCCGCATCCTTTCAATAAAAAACTGAAACTCTAAAGTGCCTGGAAAACTCGAAATCCAGCAGTTCGGCCTCTGGGACAGGCTGAAGTTGAAACGTTCTCCGATATCGTTCGATATCGAAATAACCGCCAGATGCAATATGGACTGCCGCCATTGTTATATCAATCTTCCTGCAGGCGATAATGAGGCTCTCTTAAGGGAAATGAGCATCGATGAAATCGCATATATTGCCGCTCAGGCCGTCGACATGGGTGCAGCCTGGTGTCTGATTACAGGCGGAGAGCCTCTTCTCCGGAAGGATTTTTCAGAAATTTATATGATGCTGAAGAGAAAGGGCCTGCTTGTTTCGGTTTTCACGAACGCCACTCTGTTTAGCGATGAGCACATAAGGCTTTTCAAAAAATATCCGCCGCGCGATATTGAAACGACCGTTTACGGGGTGACAAAGGAAACCTTCGAGCGTGTAACCCGCCGCCCCGGTTCTTTTGAAAAATTCATTAACGGGCTAAATATGCTTACCGATAACGGCATTAGGATACGGCTTAAGACAATGGCGATCAGATCAAACCTCCATGAACAGAATGAAATTGCAGAATTCTGCCGTGCACGGACAAAGGACTTCTTCAGGTTTGACCCGCAGCTTCATTTGCGTTTTGACGGTAATGAAAAAAGAAATGATGAAATACGCTCCGAACGCCTGACACCTGAAGAGATAATCGAACTGGAGACATCCGATAAGGAGCGGTTCGCTGCTTTGACAAAGAATTGCGGGACTCTGATCAACGAAGAATTCGCACATATGAACTGCAATCATTTGTTCCACTGCGGGGCTGGAAAAGGCAGTTTTAATGTCAGTTATGATGGAAGATTCCGCTTATGCTCATCGTTGTGGGCCGAAGGAACGACTTGCGACTTGAGGAAGAACAGACTGGAATACGCATGGAATGATCTCGTCCCAAGGGTCCGGGACATGCGTTCGGACAAAAAGTCCTTCCTCGAGACATGCCGGAAATGCGCTATCGTCAATCTGTGTCTCTGGTGTCCTGCGCATGCGCACCTGGAAACAGGAGAACTTGACGGCGCAACCCCATATTTCTGCGAGGTCGCGCATACACGCGCAGCAGCCATTAAAAAACCGATTGCATAAGGAAAACCCGGGCCTGAAATAGCATGACCGGGTCCGCCCTTACCTGACAGTTTTCTTTTCCAGGAGGTTGCATGTACTATCCAATATAATCCGACATATTAGGCTGGTGCCGCTGTACATATTCATATGATCTTCTGATATATGCCCGGCTGCAATCTCCCATTCTTTGAGACTTACAAGACTGCCTTTTCAAGAAACCCCGGAATAAAATTAAAGAACATACCCTGTTTGATGTATGACAGGTATTTCGACAATATTGTCGATGTCATTCGGTCATTGTCGAGCCAATTTGTTCCATCATTCCTCAACTTATCGATATTCCTAAGTAATTTTCTGGCACAGCTTTTGATTATACATAATCAAAAAAAACACAAAGGAGAGAAATTATGAAATTAAAGGGAATAATGTTATTTGTTACAGTATTAATGCTGGTCACAATAACAGGGACATCCTGGGCTCGTGTTCATGATGAGCGCCTGCAAGCCCAGAAGATTGCGCTTGAAAAAACAGATGTCAGCTTAAGCCAGGTCATAGATTCGATTGAATCCTCTCATCATGTCAAGGTGATAAGGGCTGAAGTCGAACCTTACAGCCTGTCGGAGGGGCCCATGTGCTATGAGCTTTACGCCTCTGACGGCTCCAGTTCATGGATTGATTCGGTTTTCACCTACACAAAGGCAAAGAAATTCTATGTGGATGTAAGGACTGGGAATTTGCTTGGTCAGGGGAAACCGTTCTGGAGATATTTCTATTTCAGTGCTGCCGGCAAGGCCAATGCCGTTAACCGGGTCAAGCTGTCCATGTCTCAGGCAATTCCGATTGCCGAGAGCGCCACCGGCGGAAAGACGGTACTGGTAAGGGTACACAGGGATAGTGGAATTGTCTTCTATCAGATAACAATGATAGTTAACGATTCTCTCAAACGCGTGCTGGTGGATTCCTATAACGGAAAGGTCACTGAAGTGCCTGCAGACCGGCATGGTCATTTTAAAGACTAGACCGGTATCGATGCAGAGGTGTAAGAGGAATGCCATGAAGTACTGCCGCCAATCCTTTCTGCGCCTCTGCATTCTGATTTTGCTCTGCAAGACCGTATTGGCAGGGTCTGCCCTGGCCGATGATCACATTACAGGAGAGATCCTGACTTTTGATTCCGAACAGCGCATTATTATCGTGCAGCCCCACTATGAGCACAAGCATCGGGATAATGTAACCATTCACGTGCCTCGAATGCCGCAGGAGCTTGAAACCGGAATGCTGATTCACGTACACGGAAGGTATCGTAAGGATGACCGTTCCCATTTTGATGCTACCCGGGTTAAAATAGAGAACAAGGACCTGACAGGTGTCCGGAAACGGCTGCAAAAAATAAAAAACTCTATCAAGAGCAGCCAGCCGGAAGACATAAATATGCCGGAGAGTTCCCCTTGAAGCCTTTGTTCAAACGCCTTGCCTCGGCTATCATCAAGAAGTTTCCCATCGAACGGCTGATTCCGACCTGGAAAGGGAATTTTCTTGTTGTAGGGATCATCGTTGCCGTTGTCCTGGGCTATTCCCTCTGGCAGGTCAACCGTGCACAGCGTGTCTTCATCTCACAGGTAAAAATCGACGCCCAGATCATCATTGAAGCCATCAAGCTCAATGCAAACAACGCGATCATATCAGAGACCGTCATCGACGAGGTTGTGCAGTCATTCCTTGACAATTCGGCCCGCTTCATAGATTTCCTCGATTCCATTGAACCTTTTTCAGTCTCCGAACTATCGGCATTCTGCCGCCAGTCCAACCTTGAATGGGCCGTCATTTATCGCCCGAACGGATTTATGACAAGGGGCCAGGGCCAGGATGTAACAGACGGCAATAATCAGCCGAAGATTCAGTCAAAAACATACACATTCAAACGTCAGAGGCTTCCCGGAACAATTACCGTCGGATTCTCTTCCCCTCACATCGATACCCTGAAGCGCCAGGTGGACCTTCAGCAGACCCTTGAACGGCTCCAGAAACTGCCAGGCATCGCATATATCCGGATTGAAAACACCCCGTTTCAAGACTCCGGTCACAAGTCCGGCGTCATTCTCCATGATAATAATCGAATCGCTGAAACACGCCTGAGCTTTAACCGCGACAAAACTCTTGTGGTCGGTATTTCTGCAGCCCCTTATTACAATGAACGCGATCGTCTGTGGACACAGTTCTTTTTCTTCGCCATCCTTGCAGGCTGCATCGGCGCGCTGGTCTCATGGCTTCTATATTATTATCAGACCGCCACTCTCAATCAGGCGCTGAGTTTCGAACGCAGACTGGCCCGGCAGCAGGAGGATGCCGCACTGGGACAGGCTTCGGCAACAATAACACATGAATTGCGCAACCCACTGAGCGCCATCAGCATGGGACTGCAGCGTTTGGATATCGAGGCCGGAGAATTGACAAGTGAACACAAGGACCTTGTCAATACCATGCTCAGGGCCCTGCAGCGGACCAACGGGATCATCAGCAACCTGAGCCGCTACACCAGTTCCTTCAAACTACAGTTTCAGCAGGTCGATATAAAGTCAGCCATCAGCAGGCTCCTCACACTCTACGATGGTATGATAAGCTCCCAGGGCATCGAGGTAACGTTCAATTCCTGCACCGATGCCACTATACCCGGCGATCAGCACCTTCTGGAGGAGATGCTTGAGAACCTGATTAAAAATGCCATCGAGGCACAGCAGCATGGCGGGTACATCAATATTGATGTGACCCGCCGCGGTGAAATGCTGGCCATCGAGTTGAAGAATCAGGGCCTTGAAGCAGTCAATGAAAATATCGACCGGATTTTTGAAGCCTACTTTACCACCAAGGCAACCGGTTCCGGACTGGGGCTTGCTATTGCCAAGCGGATTATAGAAGCCCATGGCGGGAGCATTGACGGCCACAGTCCTCACAAAGGTGAGTTGCATCTTCAAATCTTGCTGCCTTTGAGCCATGTTCGTGAAGGACATGATGCAGGAAGCACAGGTATCCATGATGAATGACAATGTCTTTGGTCCACGGTAAAATAGATAAAAATATAAAGAACAGGAACGGTATGCGCATACTGATAGTCGATGATGAAGAAATGCAGCGCGGACTTCTGGAGGGTTTTCTCTCCAGGCAGGGATATGATGTTATAACGGCCGCCAACGGGCATGAAGCACTTGCGCGATTTCAGGAGCTGCCCATTCAGCTTGTGCTGCTCGATCACCGCATGCCGGACATTAACGGCGACGAGGTTTTAAGGCGGATGAAAGCCATCAACCCGATCTTTGCATGCATCATGATCACTGCTTTCGGAACGGTACAGACAGCCGTGGAGGTTATGAAGCTCGGGGCCGTTGATTTTCTGGAGAAACCGGTCGACCTCAAGGCGCTGCTGGAAAAAGTCCGGCTGACGGAAAATCAGATGAACATCATGGCAGACGCCGAATACGTGAACAGCACGATTAAGCAATCCGATCTGCCTTTCCCTGTCGTGGCCGGAGCTCCCGCCATGCAGGAGGTGTTGTCTCTGGCACAACGCGTTGCAGCAACACCATGGCCGATACTCATCTATGGCGAGACAGGAACCGGCAAGGAAGTCATCACCCGTCTGATTCACATGATGAGCCCGCGACGTGACGCGCCTCTGGTGGAAGTCAACTGTGCGGCTGTACCAGAAAATCTCTTCGAATCAGAACTTTTCGGCCATGAAAAGGGGGCCTTTACCGGCGCTACAGCCAGCAGGCAGGGGCGTTTTGAACAGGCCCACGGCGGTACGCTCTTTCTTGATGAAATAAGTGAACTTTCGCTCAACCTGCAGGCCAAACTCCTGCGTGTACTCCAGGAGAACAAGATTAACCGCGTCGGCGGATCGCGCACCATACCGGTCGATGTGCGCGTCCTTGCTGCGACCAACAGGGACCTCACGGCAATGATAGCAGAAGGGACTTTCCGTGATGACCTCTTTTACAGAATCAATGTGCTGACCATACCCCTGCCCCCCTTGAGGGAACGCAAACAGGATATCCCAGCCCTGGCAAAACTTTTTATCGAACTCTACAGCCCGCAGCCTCTCGAATTCGATAACGATGCCATGAATATGCTCATGAAATATGACTTCCCGGGCAATGTCCGGGAGCTTGAGCATATCATCAAGCGCCTGGCTGTACTGAGCCGTTCCTCTGTCATACGAACATCCGACCTGCCCGAAGAGGTGCGCATTCCTAAAGCACAGGGTTCCGGTTTCCTGAACAGCCGTTTGTCCTCAGTAGAGAGCGACCTGATCCTGCAGGCCCTCGAACGCCATGACTGGGTGCAGACTCGCGCGGCAGAAGCTCTGGGCATCAGCGAGCGGGTGCTTCGCTATAAGATTGAAAAGCTCGGGATAAAGAAACGATCCCGCTGATGACAGCTGTGTATTCATTGCTGCTCATGTCGTACTGTCTCAAATGACCAGACAAAGATCTGGAACTGATATATCTAAGAAGTCATATCAAATCTTTTTTCATGACTATCCTTCTGAGCCCGGTATGCCGCTGTTCAGAAGAAAACAAAGGTTCAAGAGCTTTGACCTCGGTACGCACAAAACCAAGCTTGCCGTAAAGATTTATGGCACGTCTGTTATCCTCATAGACAACAAGGTAGAGCTCTTTTGCACCCATCTCGACAGCCTTTTCAATACCTCGCTTAACCAGCTTTTCGCCAATACCTGTTCCACGGTATAAACTCCATACGTTAAGAGAAAAAAGCCAGAACCCCACCCATGGAAAATGCTCTTCGGGATGATACACAAACTGTATGAATCCAATCACTTTACCTGATCGCCTGGCTATCCAGTTTGTTACATCAGGATTATAAGGCTGCCTGCGATATAGATCATATGGATTCAGGCGGTTGTGTACGGCTTCCATATCGCTTTCACTGGCCTCTTCGATGACGATTTGATGCGACAGCCTCCTTCCAAATCTTCGATAGAACGGAAAACCCTGCAGAAAAATCAGAACACGACCTGCGGCGCGTCGCGGCAGAAAATAGAGACGCTTAAGCCGTAAGAGAAAATCGTCTCTGTTCAATATGGATATCAGGATACCGGAGAAACCAAGGCCGAGACGAACATTCCGGCCATAACGTTCTATTTTCGTCACATATCCGAGTATATTTTCCGGCATGATTGTCCCGTCCGTCTGAGAACAGTTGTCTCCGCGGATCAGAAAACCGGAACGGGCTCTGGAAATAACTCGATGGACTGCAAGTCTTCCCGTTTCAGGCTTCACAAAAGCGACCACATCCCCGGGTGAAAGTTTCCTGCCGTTTACAGGAGAAATTGTAAGCACATCTCCGTCCCTTATAAACGGGTACATGCTGAACCCGCGCACCATCGTACGCAAAGAAACCCCTCGTTCCATCATTCCTGTAAGCAGTTCGAGCTGGCCCGTATTGGATAAATGAAGTTCTTCGCCTGTAGATACATAATCCGAAGATAGGCTTTGCTGGCTGGACTGAAGCGTATGAGTCTTCATTTATTTAAATAAAACACAGTCTTTTATAATCTCTTGACATCCTGATTAATGCACTCAAGATAACTGGAGGGCATTGCATATATTCGGACAGGGATTGTATCCTCCAAAGGCGTAACATCCTCCCCAATAGTCATTGGCCGACACGGTATAAATCGGTCCGTTTTTACATCCGGTCAAAACCGCCTCCTCAGGCATGTTCCGTACAAGTACGACCAAATCCGGCCTTATCCAAGCCTTTTTATTTCCTTCTTTTTCACCCATTTTCCATTACCTCCGGATAATATTTATCTTTTCAGCTTTGAACAGGATCACTGCACAGAGTAGTGCATCCGGGTGCATCTGAATGGCAGCCGTCCTTGTGCGACAAAAAGCTCGTTATCGATCCTCCGCCTTTGCACCCGTTCAAAACAGCCTCTTCAACCTGATGTCTAACCAGGACAATCAGCTCAGGTTTTTTCCATTGCGCTTTCTTCATAACAATCCTCGCATATTAAGAGACACGTCCTTATAAACTCAGGCTTACAGAATTTATACAAGGATGGCAATACAGCGAAACAATCATGGTCATAAAAACAGGTTGTATCAAATTGATTGTAATGAGATAGTTTTCTTTGTGGATGAAAATATATTTAAAAATCCGAAAGAGATCTGGGACAATATAAGTTTACTGACAAGGAATCTTTTAAAGGCAATCGGCCTTGTCTGGGACATTGCCCGGAAATGGACAATATTGTGGGCATGCCTTCTTGTCGTTCAGGGCATTCTTCCGGTTGCAACCGTGTATCTTACAAAGGCATTCATAAACAGCCTGACCATAACCGTTTCAGGGGGAGGAACAGGCGTCTCGAAAACAATATCCCTGGCCCTTATGTTTATTATTATTTATCTTGCAAACAGTATAGCCGGATTTGCCCAGAAGCTGGTAAAGATAAAGCAGTCTGAAATCATACAGGACTCCATGACAAACAGGATCCATGAAAAGGCCCTCGAAATGGACATGGCCTTTTTCGAATCCCCTGAATCTTTCGACAAGCTCTACAGGGCGCAGATCGATGCCAAGAACATGCCGCAGACACTGCTGGACAATCTGGGCATGCTGGCTCAAAGCTGCATTACCCTTTTTGCAATGGCGGGTATTCTTTTTTCCTTCGGAGTCCTGCTGCCAGTCCTTCTGTTTCTGGGCACAATTCCGGCACTGTTCATAATGGGATACTACTCCAGAAAGATGAACAACTGGAGAATAAAGAGAACACCCGAATCCAGGATGGCCAGTTACTATGATCATATGATCACCCATAGGAACTCCGCACAGGAAATAAGGCTTTACGGCCTGGGTAACAGTTTCCGGAAAAGCTATCAGGACTTGAGGGCCGTATTGAGGAACGAAAAAATCTCCCTTACGAAAGAACAGGCCATAGCCGAATTCGCTGCGCAGATCTTCGGTATGGCAGTGATCGGGGTTGCTGTTGTATGGATACTTTTAAGGGCCGCACACGGTAAAGCAAACCTGGGAGAAGTCGCAATGCTCTATCAGGCTTTCAACCAGGGACAGAATCTTATGCGCAACGTCCTGGGCAATGTAGGTACCATATACAGGAACAGCATGTTCGTTGATGACCTCTTCCTGTTCTTCAGTATTGAACCCAAGGTTAAGAACCCTGATAATCCAGTGGATGCCCCGCCATCACTGGGAGACGGCATCATATTCGATAAGGTAACCTTCAGATATCCCTGCGGCGCCGATGATGTAATAAAGGATTTCAGCCTGAAAATACCCGCAGGCCTGACAACCGCCATCGTGGGACCGAATGGTGCGGGCAAGAGCACACTCACCAGGCTCATATGCAGGTTCTATGACCCTGAAAGAGGCAGGATACTCCTGGACGGCGTCGATGTGAGGGACATCGACCTGAAAAGGCACCGGGGCAGGATAAGCATGCTCTTTCAGGAGCCGGTCCATTTCAATGCAAGCGCTTTCGACAACATAGCATATGGAAGCATCGAGTCATCACCGGGCATCGACGATGTGAAGAAGGCGGCCGCTTCGTCCGGTGCTGATGCACCCATTTCCAGACTTCCCAAAGGCTATGAAACCGTCCTTGGCAAGTGGTTCGGGGGTTCTGACCTGAGTATGGGCGAATGGCAGAGGGTTGCCCTGGCAAGGGCATTTTTGAGAAAGTCGACCATACTGTTGCTCGACGAGCCTACAAGCTCGATGGATTCATGGGCCGAGAATGACTGGATCAGAAAATTCAAAGGTCTTGCCATTGGCAAGACCTCACTCATAATAACGCACAGATTCACCACGGCCATGCAGGCGGATATAATTCATGTGATGGATAAGGGCGTCATCATTGAATCCGGAACTCATGAGGAACTGATCAGAAAAGGCGGCATGTATGCCAGGTCATGGAATGAGCAGACAAAAGAATACGACCATACCATCTGACGCGCTGAAAGAGCGTTATGGCAATGACGGCAATCTGCTGAAGATTTATCTTGATATCTGCAGATGCCTTTCGGGCAGATGTGAAGAAGCGGACTGGAAAGAATATTCAGATGCGGATTGGCAGTTGTTTGAAAGGCTCGTACTGGAAGAAGGTGTCGCAGCACTGATAAACAGCAAAAAATCAGATCTGAAGCCGTTGATTGACCGGATACCACTTGAGTCATGGCTAAAATTCAGCACCATGAGAGTCCGCATCAGATATACAAATGAGATGCGCTACAAAGAGCTTTCCGGGAACGTGTTCCCCGCTGTACTGCCTCAATTCCAGCCTGTAATAATGCTCAAGGGAAGCGCACTTGCACTTGCGCTCTATGAAGACATCTCTCTCAGGGACATGTGCGATACCGATCTGCTTGTCAGACAAGAGTTCCTGGATCAGGCCTCTGATATGCTGAAAGAAGCCGGATACCGCATTTTCATTGAATCCATAACCCATCTGAGACCTGTTTCCTCAACTCTTATCGAAGACAAGCACCTGAGCCTGAAAAAACAGGGGGCAAAAGGCCAGCTCATAGAGCTTCACTGGAGACTCGTCAACCTGTATCACAAGAAAGATTTCGACCTCGACAGCTGGTTCTTTGAACATATTATGCCGATAGAGGATGACGGGACATTCAAAAACGTCTCTGGACTTTATATGCTTTCACATACAGCCGCTCTTGCTCACCAGGTGCTTCATATATACTTCTGCCACAATATTGCCGCTTCAAGCCTGTTCCACTTTTATGAAACATATTTCATGGCTCAGAAATGGAGGGACCTTATCGACTGGGATGAGTTGTCGTATATCTTTGATAAACTGGGTCTTGGAGAAATCCTCCTTCTTGCATCAGACATGTCCGAAGAACTTTTCGGCGCTGCCCTGCCATTAAGAGTTCCGGCCGGTTCAGATTCGAACACATTCATACTGAAACTCAGGTCTCAGCCCATGAAGACATCAGCCGCAAAAACCCTTTACATAATCAAGGAGCTTCCCTTCAGAGAAAAACTCAAGTTTGTCCTTGAAGCAGTATTCCCGCCCCCTGAATATATGAAAAAACGCTATATAAACAAAAAACGGGTAAGTCTTCCTTTTCTTTACCTTCGAAGGTTTTCAGACGGCCTTAAAGATTTTCCAAAATTTGTCAGGGCCCTGCGGGCGAAACGGTCATAAACAAATCACAATGATACAGATTCAAAATTAGTATCAAAAAACAGCTTAATATTGTTGACAAAAGGTACACCGCCCGATTAAACAGAAATCTCAAAAATCCCTTCCGCGGATTTTATTGAGGAGGAAAAATTGCCTCTCTTCAGGACTGACCCGCCGGCCCTGCTCATGCTCGAGGATGGCAGCGTATACAATGGATATGCCTTTGCAGGCAGCGGTGAGGTATTCGGCGAAGTCGTCTTCAACACCGGAATGACAGGATATCAGGAGGTTCTCACCGACCCCTCATATAAAGGGCAGATACTTGTGATGACCTATCCTCTGATCGGCAACTATGGAATAAACCGCGATGATATGGAATCCGATGCAATCCACATGGAAGGTTTCGCAGTCCGGGAATATGAAAATCTCCCGAGCAATTTCCGTTCGGAAAAGACCCTTAAAAAATTCCTCGAAGAATACGGCAAGCCCGGGCTGGATGATGTCGATATAAGGGCTATAACCAAAAAGCTCCGCACGGCCGGCGCCATGAAGGGTGTCATCTCAACTGATATCCATGATACGGACAAGCTTTTCGAAAGGCTCAGTTCCTATCCTGGCCTTGTCGGTCAGGACATGGTCAGGCATGTAACAGGCAGGGAGGCATACCTGTGGAACAACGGCGCAAAAAAAACCATATCGGAGGCAGGGCCCAGAGGCAGTAAAAAGCGTGTTGTAGTTCTGGACTGCGGGGTAAAATACAACATACTCAGGCATCTTGAAAGGCATGACTGCCAGGTTATCGTGGTTCCATCCACAACCTCCTCTTCTGACATCCTGAATTGGGAGCCTGACGGCGTCATGCTTTCAAACGGCCCCGGAGACCCGGAACCTCTGGAATATATAATCGACACGGTCAGGAATCTTCTCGGAAAATTACCTGTTTTCGGGATATGTCTGGGACACCAGCTCATGGGTATTGCAGCGGGCGGCAAGACATCAAAACTCAAGTTCGGCCATCACGGCGTAAACCAGCCTGTCAAAAATCTTCGAACCGGCCGCGTTGAAATCACCTCACAGAACCACGGCTTTGTCGTTGTTGCCGAAACCCTGCCCGATGATGCAGTTGTCACGCACATAAACCTCAACGACAATTCTCTCGAAGGTCTGGCATACCCGAAAAAGAAGGCCTTCAGCGTGCAGTACCACCCCGAGGCCGCACCCGGGCCCTTTGACGCAGACTATCTTTTCAGGGATTTCATGGCGCTCATGGAGGATAAATAGATGCCAAGACGCACTGATATAAAGAAGATCCTCATTATAGGCGCCGGGCCGATAGTAATAAGCCAGGCCTGTGAATTCGACTATTCAGGCTCGCAGGCATGCAAGGCACTCAGGGAGGAAGGATACGAGGTAATCCTCATAAACTCCAATCCCGCGACAATCATGACAGACCCCGACATGTCGGACAGGACATACATCGAACCCGTAACGGCTGAAGCCGTTGCAAAGATAATCGAAAAGGAAAGGCCCGATGCCCTGCTCCCGACTTTAGGCGGCCAGACAGGCCTCAACACCGCCGTTGAAGTGGCTGAAATGGGTGTGCTTGAAAAATTCGGCGTAGAGATGATCGGGGCATCGCTCGATGTAATTCACAAGGCCGAGGACAGGGAAAAATTCCGGGACGCCATGAGGAACATAGGCCTCAGGGTTCCCAGGAGCGGCTTTGCAAGGAATATGGATGAGGTATTCAGCGTCGCCGCCGGAATCGGATTTCCGATAATCATCAGACCGTCGTTTACACTGGGGGGCATCGGCGGCGGTGTGGCATACAATACCGAAGATCTTGCAGTTCAGGCAAAAATGGGTCTCGATGCAAGCATGATAAGCGAAATCATGCTCGAGGAATCAGTCATAGGATGGAAGGAATTCGAACTCGAGGTCATGCGTGACAAGGCGGATAACGTTGTCATCATCTGCTCGATTGAAAATCTTGATCCCATGGGTGTTCATACGGGCGATTCAATAACCGTTGCACCCGCTCAGACGCTTACCGACATAGAATATCAGCGCATGAGGGATGCAGCCATTAAGATCATGCGCGAAATCGGCGTCGAGACCGGCGGTTCGAATGTCCAGTTTGCGGTAAACCCGAAGGACGGCGAACTCGTCGTCATCGAAATGAACCCCAGGGTCTCCCGCTCTTCCGCGCTCGCATCGAAAGCGACGGGGTTTCCTATTGCCAGGATAGCGGCGAAACTGGCATGTGGGTACACTCTAGATGAGATCCCGAATGACATCACAAAAGAAACATACGCGTCATTTGAACCAACAATAGATTACTGTGTTGTCAAATTCCCGCGATGGACATTTGAAAAATTCCCTGAAACCGACGACCTTCTGACAACATCCATGAAGTCAGTGGGCGAGACGATGGCCATAGGACGAACTTATAAGGAAGCGCTCCAGAAGGCTGTCCGCTCGCTTGAAACAGGAAGGTTCGGACTCGGTTCGCTTACTGTCGAGAAGACCCCTGCAAACAAGAAAGCCCTTATGGGCCTTCTTTCGACTCCTAATTCCAAGAGGCTTTTTGCAATTGCCGAGGCCATGCGGTTCGGTATGGACGACGAATCCATAAACCGTTTGACAGGCATAGACCCGTGGTTCCTTACGCAGATGAGGAACATTGTCGATGCGGAAGAGGAATTGAAGAATCAAAAACCTGATATGGCCGTTCTCAAGGCCGCGAAGCGCATGGGATTTTCAGACAGGAGACTGGCAGAAATATGGGGGATGAAAGAGCTGGAAATCAGGCAGCTTAGATATGACAACGGAATCGAACCTGTCTACAAGCTTGTCGATACGTGCGCCGCGGAATTCGAGGCGTACACCCCGTATTACTATTCTTCCTATGAAACGGAATGTGAAGCAAAACCAAGCGAAAATAAGAAGATAGTTATCCTGGGTGGAGGCCCCAACCGTATCGGACAGGGCATAGAATTCGATTATTGCTGCACGCATGCCTCTTTTGCCCTCAGAGAGATGGGATACGAGAGCATCATGGTGAATTCTAACCCTGAAACCGTGAGCACCGACTACGACATATCGGACAAGCTCTTTTTCGAGCCGCTCACGCATGAAGATGTCCTGCATATAATAAGAAAGGAAAATCCTCTCGGCATAATCGTGCAGTTTGGCGGGCAGACGCCTTTAAATCTTGCAAAAGGTCTTGCCGCTGCTGGCGTTAAAATCCTGGGCACTTCGCCCGAATCAATCGACAGGGCCGAGGACAGGGAACTCTTTAATGAAATCGTTAAAAAGCTTGGGCTCACTCAGCCGGACAGCGACATCGCGTTCAACACTGAAAAGGCGGTCGAAGCAGCCGAACGCATCGGCTACCCTGTGCTGGTCAGGCCGTCATATGTCCTTGGCGGGCGCCTGATGGAAATCATCTATGACACAAAAACGCTTGAGGACTTCATGACAAGGGTTTTCGAGGCATTCCCCGATAATGCGATCCTCATCGATAAATTCCTTGAAGACGCCGTCGAGGTTGATGTCGATGCTATCAGCGACGGTAAAATGACAGTCATAGGCGGAATAATGGAACACATCGAGGAGGCGGGGATTCATTCCGGCGACAGCGCATGCGTGCTGCCCCCCGTTACAATATCTCCCTCGCTTATAGAAAGGATCAGAAACCAGACAAAAATGATAGCAGCAGAACTTAATGTCGTTGGGCTCATGAATATCCAGTTTGCGATAAAAGACGACGTCCTTTATGTACTTGAGGTAAACCCCCGTGCTTCAAGAACAGCGCCGTTCGTTAGCAAGGCTATCGGCAGGCCGCTCGCACAACTGGCGACAAAGGTCATGCTGGGTAAAACTCTTCCCGAACTGGGGTTCACCGAGCAGGTCTGGCCCGGGCACATATCGGTCAAGGAATCGGTTTTCCCGTTTTCCCGCTTTCCTAATGCAAACGTAGTCCTCGGTCCCGAGATGCGCTCAACCGGCGAGGTAATGGGCATAGATTCCTCGTTCGGCCTTGCCTTTGCCAAGGCGCAGATGGCTACAGGCTTCAAGCTTCCGGTTTCAGGAAGCGTTTTTATCAGTGTGCACGACGCCCACAAGGGACGTGTTATCGATATTGCAAAGCGCTTCTCGGAACTTGGGTTCACTATTCTTGCCACACGCGGAACCGCGTCTCAGCTCATCCTGAACGGCATCCCCGCATCCATGGTAAACAAGGTCAGCGAAGGCAGGCCGAATATTGTGGATCACATAAAGAACGGCTGGGTCCAGCTGATAATCAATACAAGCATAGGCAGAAGGCCTTCGGCAGACGCCATAAACATACGCCAGAGCGCCATCAGATATAACATTCCCTATACGACGACACTCGAGGCATCCCGGGCTATAGCAGAGGCCATCATGGCCCTCAAGTCTGGCAAATGGGATGTGAACCCACTCCAGGAATTCTACAGGAAACTCTGATGCCGGAAAGAGATACTTATCCGGAGAGGATATTGAAGTTCTGTCCCAGGTGCTCGGGGCCTTTCGTACCTCAGAATGACTTTTCTTTTATTTGCAGTGACTGCGGCCTTCACTTTTTCAGCAACGCCTGCGCAGCGGTCTGCGCACTTATATTCGATGACAGCGGCAGGCTGCTGCTCACCAGGAGAGCGAAGGAGCCGAAGAAAGGCATGCTCGACCTGCCCGGCGGATTCGTTGACCCGCTGGAGAGCATAGAGGACGCGGTGAGGCGAGAGATAAGGGAAGAGCTGGGCGTCGATGTGACTGGCATGAGATACCTCTGCTCCTTCCCCAACCGCTACGTCTATTCAGGTCTCACGTATTTCACCATTGACCTGGCGTTCATCTGCAGTATCGACGACATCACGAAGATAAAGTCTGCCGACGACGTAGAGGACGCGATCTTCTTCGAGCCGGACAAGATCGATCTGGACCTGATAGCCTTTGAGTCGATCAGGAACATCATAAAAACGATCGTGAAGTAAAAAGGGCGGGTACTGTCGCCGCCCTTTCCCATCAGCGTCAAGGACCGGTGTAGTCCTTGTTGTTTTTGATGTATACGGTCCCCCCGATGCCTCCCCTTGAAAGTACCTGGTCCTGGAGCTGTACCGCCAGGGAGGTGCAAAGCAACGGGTTGTCGGTTATTTCAAAATCTCCATCAACTTTCTGCAGGTCTGTCATTCCCAAGGCTGTCAAGGCTGCATTGCTCCAAATTCTCAAGTTCCCGCTGACTGAGGCTATGCCCTGCAGGCCGGACAGACTTGATAAGGCGGCATTGTCTTGAATATTCAGATCCCTGCCGACCGATGTTAAACCATCAAGGCCGGAAAGATCCGTCAATGAGTTATCACCCAGGATTTCCAGGTCCCTGCCGATCGACTTGATGTTCTGAAGGCCGGAAAGGCTTTTTAAGGCTTCATTATTCTCGATATAAAGGTCTCCGCCGATCGATGTGATATTACGCAGACCGGACAGGCTGGTCATGAGGGTTTTTTTATAGCCTCCGTTAATACAAAGGGACCTGCCTATCGATGTCAGACTGTCAAGGCCTTCGAGGCTTTTGACTTTGCCGCGAACAACCAGCGAGCCGGCAATGGCTGTATAATCTTTCAGCAACTCGACATCCCGACTTTCCTCGATGTAATAGTTGCCCTGCCAGACGGGTGCCGTGTTCTGCAGCACCCTGATGTCCCAGGATGTTGAATTTATCAATACCCAACTCCAATATGGTTCGCAGTTTCCCTGGGGACAAAAAACAGGAACGATATACTTGTACGACCAGTAATCACAGGTTATCCTGATCCTGTTCGTCTTCTCGCCTTCCGGATCGGCTGTGAACTCAAATATGTTCTCGCCGGAAAGCACGCTTACTTCATTGACATATTCAAGCTCGCTGTAGGATTCACTGTCCATTCTCCCGACCGACCACACGCATTTGGTCATGGAAGAATTTACGGGCCCTTTCACCTCGAACAGCTTTGTCTCGCCAGGCCTCATCTCAATGATCGCAAGCGGATTCGGCGATGAAGAAATTATGCACCCCGACAAGCTGGCAGCAATGACCATTCCAGCCAGCAGGTAGATTAGAAACATCCGGCTTTTCATTATCTCCTCCTCTTTCATCAGATTTCTATTTTTTCAGTTTCAGGTCTTTTCTAGCGCGCTTCCGCCTCACGGCGCCGTGCAGTCTTTGTTGTCATTAATCGCTACGCTGTAGCCGATGCCATCTCTTGCAGCCACCTGTTCCCTCAGACCTTTGGCCAGAGAGACATCGAGCCGAGGATTGTAGTTTATCCAAAGGCTCCCGCCGACCCTCTTCAGCTTTGTCATTCCCAGCCCGGCCAGTGATACGTTGTCGTACACATTCAGGTCGCCATCAATTGAGGTAATGTTCCCTATCCCTCTCAGGCTCTCAAGGGCGCTGTTGCCGCTTATGTAAGCGCTCCCGCCAATAGACGTCAATCCGCTCAGGCCGGCCATGCTTGAGAGGGCCGGGTTCTGCCAGACATCGAGGTTCCCTCCCAGCGAGGTCAGGCCTTCAAGGCCTTCGAATTCCTTGAGGTTCTTGTTGTAAAGGACTCCGAGGTCGCCGCCGACCGAGACTAGATTTTCCAGCCCCTTCAGGCTTTCAATGTTGACGCCTATCTTAAGCGAGCCCGTTACCTCGGTGTATCCGTTCATGAGCTGGACGTCGATGGAGTCATCCAGATAGCAGTTTCCCCGCCATACTGGGGCAGATTCGTGGAGTACCCTTATCTTCCAGGAGCGAACATCTATCAGGACCCATTCCCAGTGGTATGGGACATCGGAGCTGTTGAAGCGGTATTCGTAAAGGCCGCACGTGATGACCAGCCTGTTGCTCTGCTCGCTCTCAGGACTGAGTTTGAAGACGAACTGGTCCTTGCCTTCCGAGACCATTTCATTGCATCCGCCCATTCAGTTGATCGACCATACGCATTTCGAGTTGACAGTGTTGATCCTCATGCCGTCGACCTTGAAGAGCACCTGCCTTCCGTGACATACCTCCATGATCTTCTTTGTGCTCGGAAATGCCGAGACAAGTCGGCCTTCAAGGCCGTCCGTCCTCACTACCCCGAATCCATCATTGAAAATCAGTCTCTCCTTTTGCATCGCATCCCCCTGTTTCATCTTTTCTCCAACTTGCTTTCCCTGCCTAGTTGCATTTTCCTTTCCTTATTCTCCATAGTAAGGCTCGCAGGCCTTCACGGTCTTTCCGCCCCAGTAAGCCGCATGATAGCGCCTGAGCGTTTGGCCGTAGCCTGATGTCAGCATGAATGCGTCGAACACCTCGCGGATGAGGTTCTCCCCTGTGCCGCATCCCAGCCTGTCCGCCACCGGGTCGGCCGTGTTCGCGAATATGACTATTGCGTTGCCGTGCGCCGGGTCGAGAATGATGCGGCTTGCCCACCCCATGTGCACCCCGCGGAAGATGTAGACATCAAAGCCTTCACTTGTCGGGAATCTCTCGGGGTCGTAATAGGATAGCCTGTTGTTGTCGCAGAAGATGTACCGGCCCTCTGGCGTTCCCGGCCTTATGCCGTCTTGCATCATGCGCATAGCGAAGGCCGCGTAATCTTCGACCGTGCTGAAAAGCCCGCCGCTGGCCTTGTTTACGAATAGCCTCAGCCCTGCTTCTCTGTTCAGTTCACGGTCGGTGTAGGATTTGTAATTCCGGGAAAGCCAAAGGCCCTCTTCCCTGCCATGCCTTTTTTCCAGGTATCCGGCGGGGTCATAGTCGAACGTGCTGCGGTGCATGTTCAGTTCTTTCTCCATGACATCCTGCATGTATGCGTCAAAGTCCTTGGGACTGGCCTTCTGCTCGATCAGCATCTGCAGCAGCCCGTAATTGCCGCTGGAATATGTAAATTTTCCGACGAGGTCTTTCCTGAAAACCATCCTGCCGGCAAAGGCAGTGTTGTTATGTCCGTCGAGTTCCCGGCAGAGGCTGGGGAGCCTTTTCCCACAGGCATTTTCCGGGCCGTAGAGCCAGGCCGGCCAGCCGGAAGGATAAAGGCTATTCCAGCCGCTCATAATGAGGCCAGCCTTGTGCTGTATGACCGCATTAAGTGTGAAGCCCTGTCCTCTGGTCGGATAGGCAGAGCCTTTCCACGGGTTCCACTCACATCCGTCAAGGTCGAGACTATTCGGCGACTCAAAAGGGCTTCGGGATATATCGATGCCCAGTTCGGCCTGATTGTGGATAAGCGCCCATGCAACGATCAGCTTCGTCAGCGATGCCACGCCAAAAAGCGTGGTCCTGGCATCGACTGCATGCCAGTTCCCGTCAGGGTCGCACCCGGCCGTGCCGCTCTGAATCAGCCGCGGCGCAGGGGCCGAGGCGTCCCCTGCATGAACGCCCTCGACCATTGCGACCGCAACACCTGCCACCCTGTATCTGGCGCGTAGCGTATCGAGGCCCACCTCGAGCCTGTCACCGAGATCCTTCATATTGGCTGGCACTCCACCTTTCAGCAGGACATGCTCGCCTTTCATGTATATCGGGCTGGGCCTTTCCCCAGAGCCCGCATGCACTGGGATGCTCGCGGCAAAGAATGCGATGCACAGGAAAAACATTTTCATCAGGGCCAGGGCTTTGCACTCACCACACCGCGCCCTGAAGCTGTGCATCTTCACATCCATGGCCGCATCATGCCGCATACCGACCTCAGTTCATCTTCCCGTCAGGGCCTACCTTGAGTCTTACATTCCTCATGAATGCCTCCTTTTCTATCCCATTTCATCTGTTTCCCGATCACCGGAAAAGCCGACATCTCAAAACTGCAAAAGCAATCGGGCTCAATCTCTTCCCATTGAGACCATAATGGATGCCAGGTCAGCCGGTGTCAATCCGTACAGCCCATAAAAACCGATGATCGGCATTTTTTCTTTCTGCCGCGGTTCGCACATTGCGAACATTCTCACATTAAGGACATATCCAGCATTATCATGGAATATCATCCAATAATCTCCAGGGCACACCCCCTGCAATGTACAGATTGAAACCTCCATTGTCTAAGCAGGCATTTCTCTCTCATATAATTATGCAAATCATATATCTGCTGGGTGTCAGCTACAAAGGAGCGGTGCATTCCTTATTGTTTTTTATAGATACCGTTCCGCCGATGCCTCCTCTTGAAAGTACCTGGTCCCGGAGTTCCTTTGCCAATGATGCGCAAAGCTTGGGATTGTAAGATATTGAAAAATCCGAACCAACATTTTGCAGGGCAGCCATCCCAAGAGTAGTCAGGACATCATTGTACGAAATCATCAGATCTCCACCTACCGATGTGATGTTTTCGAGACCCCTCAGGCTTGTCAGGTTTTGATGAAAATCTCTAATAATCAGGTCTCCGCCTACCGATGTGACGTTTCCAAGTGCGGCAAGGCTTGCCAAGGCAGGGTTATAATAAATAGTCAAGTCTCCGCCGATTGATGTGATGTTTTCAAGGCCTGTCAGGCTTGTCAACGCTCGATTATCCCTAATATACAATTCACCGCCGACTGATGTGATATTTTCAAGGCCTGTCAGGTTTGTCAAAGCAGAGTTATAATAAAAACTGATGTCTCCCCCGAGCGACGTTATGTTTCCAAGTGCTGCAAGACTTGTCAGGGCGGGATTATCATAAAACCACATGCTTCCCCCGACCGATGTGATATTCTCAAGCCCGGCAAGGGTTGTCAGGGACTCATTACCTGAAAAGGACAGGTCTCCGCCGATCGATGAAAGGTTTTCGAGGCCGGACATGTATTTTAGATCACTTCCTATTATTCTAAGATTACCGGTAATGTCAGTATATCCATTCAAATTCTCTATGTCAGCGCTGGTTTCTATATAGTAGTCACCATCCCATACAGGCGCGGTGTCCCTGGGAATGCGGATGCTCCATTCTCTATAGTCAACGGGTACCCATGTCCAGGCCCAGTAATATCCCTGGTCCGTATAAAGCAGTATGGAATAAGTAGCAACTATTCTTACCCTGTTTGACTTTTCTCCTCCCGGATTGACAGTGAAAACAAAGCTGTTTGTCCCATACTCCCAAGAAGGGTCGTCATCACCCCTGTCAATATACCATTCACACAGCGATATAGGCGACAGGCCATAGACCTTGAAGACCTTTGTCTCTCCTGGTCTCATAACGATTTCCTGATTCGTGTCAGGCGAAGCGGAGACGATGCACCCGGCAAGCCCCACAATCAGCGCCACTTCAGACAACCCCAGTACGATAAATCTGCTTATCTTCATTCATTCCTCCTTTTATAAATCCATCTTCAAATCCGGCTCTGGGGGCTTGGCCCCGGAGCCGGTGCTAAGGTTATATAGACTCAAGGCGTGGTGCAGATCTTGTTGCCGCTGATTGTTATGACCCCGCCTATTCCGCCTCCTGCAAGTACCTGGTTCATAAGCTCCTCGGCAAGCAATGTGCATAGCATGGGGTTGTCAGTTATTTCATAATCTCCGCCAACTCTCTCCAGGCCTGCAATCCCCAAAACCGTCAAGGAGTCATTTCCACTTATCGACAAGTCATCACCGACCGATTTCAGGTTATCAAGAGCGGACAGGTTCGTTAAGGCGTCATTAACCCAAATAATCAGTCTTCCGCCAACCGATATCAGGTTATCGAGTCCGTAAAGGCTGGTCAAAGCATCATTGTGTCTAATATCCAGGGTTCCTACAATGGATGTGATGTTTTCAAGACCGTCAAGACTGGTCAAGGATTCATTACACCAAATAGACAGGTATCCACCAACCGATGTGATGTTCTCAAGGCCGTCAAGGCTTGTCAGGACGGGATTGCCACCATAATACAATTCACCGATTATAAGGTTTCTATTTACCGAAGTGAGGTTCTCAAGCCCGGACAGGTTTATTAAGGCATCATTACCAGAAATACTTATGCTTCCTCCAATCGATGTCATGTTCTCAAGTGCAGACAGGCTCGTTAATGCGGTATTACCAACAATCTTCAAATCTCTACCAATCGAAGAGACATTTTCGAGCCCTGCCAGGCTCTTCAGCAATTCATTGTTCACTATCTTCAGATCACCGCCTATCGTGGTCAGTTTGTCAAGATCTTGAAGGTTTTCGATATATGCAGCGATTATTAAAGATCCTGTCACAGTGGTGTATCCCCTCAGAGACTTAAGATCAGAGATATAATAAATATAATAATCACCTGATATCACTGTAGAGCTGTTCGGGTTTGTCTTCACCTCCCATGTTCTGGAGTCGACTGTCTTCCATGTCCATATGATGTTGAAACAAGTGACATCATCGCAATAAAATTCCGGTTGATAGGTTTGATACTCGCAGGTAACAGTATTGCTCTTATTGGACATCCAGGTATCGGTATCAAAACTTAATTCATACTCATTCTTCCCTCTGCTGACTTCTTCATTCAGTGTTGAATGATTACTGATGGACCAGACACATTTACTGGTTGGTGTATTCACCGGCCCATCAACCTTAAAGAGAACCTTATCTCCCGGCTTCATTTCGATAACTTGATTCGGGTTCGGCGAGGCTGAAATGATCTTGCACCCTGACAATCCAAACGCCAAAACCAACCAGACCAATCCGATGACAATCAATCCGCCTCTTTTCATTTTTTCCTCCTCTAAATTTACTCAGCAATGCCGTCTCTCATTCGCCGTGCTCCGTAGAGTGCAGCCATTCAGCGAATGGCTTGAGGTCAAGCCTGACCCAGCTGTCATCAACGCCTTTTGCCCAGTCGCCGTAATAGCCGAAGAGCGCCTTTACGGTTCGGGCCCTGTTGTCTATGATCGCATGGTGCCCCTCTACAGGGCCGCCAATCTTGTAGCGCTTGAGGTTGTCGATATTCCGGTTTGGGTTCATGAAATCGATTATCTCGCGGGCTTTTTCATAATCGATATTCCCATAGTCATTGCCGATCATTTCTACCATCTTGTTGTAGCGGAACACGGTCGTCTTTATCTTGCCCTTGATGAGGATCATGCCAGGGTTGTAGGTGGTGAAGACCATGCGCGGGATGACATAGTTGTTGGCCGTAACCACGACATCCGGCCAGGATTCCATCTGGTCCGGAAAGTAGAGCAGGTAATTCATTTCATCGCCGTTCATGTAGCCGATACTGATATTCTTAAATTCATCCGGATATATCCATGATTGATCCCTGATGAGCATGCCCCTGTCAGGAAGAGGCTCATCTTTGAGCTTGTTTATTAGTGGCCAGAGAAGCACCTGGTTCCAGACAGGCATAACGTACGGTCCGGTATAGGGAGGATCACTGCGGCCCTCTTCAACCACCAGGCCATTCATATATGTAACGCTTCGGTCATCGTCGGCTATAACATACAGCCAGGATACTCCGCGATCCATTGCCTTCATTCGCGCTACAGCCTCGTCCAGACTGGCGCTATTTTGCATTATGTCGCGGAATACGAAAAGCGAGCCCATGCCTGGAGTCGAACGCGTGCATGCACCCCGCACTACGTCCACCCCCATCGAAAGACCATCGTCGTTGACAGCGGTAGGATGGCCGACGTACCCTGGTGTGCTCACGGCAATGAAAGGGTGCCCCTCTTCGGGAAGATAGACCGCCATGCAGGCTACATCCTGGTATATGTCGCCGGTGACGAACATGAAATCCCTGCCGTGATAAACCTCGCCGCCAACAGTTGAGTTTCCTGACACTACAAATTCATTGCAGCCCATTATGTAAGGATCGGCATTCGGGAATATGATGCGGCCGCCGGAGATGCTGACACTCTCATCGAGGCGCTTGAGTGCCACCGTCTGTTTCTGAGAGGTGAGCTTTGCCCTGAGTCCATTTAGAATATCAGCAAATTTCTGTGTCATTGGCATTACACCTGTGGAGAGTATTGCATACATAGCGTCAAAGCCCTCGTTCATAAGCATTACATCGCGGGCGTCCACCTTGTAACCATGTGCGGTTGCGCCGTCTTCCATGCCGGCCATCTCATCCTCAAGATAATCGAGGATAACAGGCCTGGCTTCTTCACAGAGTATACGGACCTGGCCTTTCAAAAAGTTATATAGTTCAGGGAAATCCTCGCTTTTGATTCCGGTCAGTGCCTCAGCGGCCTTATCTATGAAGGCCCCGGTCATCTGCTGGGTCCCAGCCGGCAAGAGATAGCCCATCTGATAACCCATGCAGTATGAGCTGCCTCTGAGGACCAGGCAGTATTTTGGCAGCAGTCCAACATGCTGGCCCGAGGCGTTGGTCCCCTCCGAGTAAGCCCCGTCGAAGGCAGCCAGGTAGCCTGTATAGGTGTTTCCACTGACACGGTCGGTGCATTTAACACTATCGAGCAGCGTCAGACCCTGCGCTGTCAGCATTTCCGGAATGTTTAATTGAGACTGCAGGACCTGATGATTTTCGTTTATGCTGCCGTTGTCGGAATTCTGGCCTATGCCGGACTGCCGCCCGCAGCCTGCCAGACCTACACAGATAAACAATAATACTGTCAGGCTCCTTTTCATAACAACCTCACTCAACTTTCTATTTTTATGCTTTCAAACAGGACCGGTGGAATTCATCTGGCAATCATGTTTTCTATTTCGAATCCCCGTTATCGTAAAGACTTTATTACCCGGAAAATCCAAGAAACATAGTTGTCAAAAGAATCTCCTGGATCTTCACTTTTGTATTTTTCATATGCCTCCTCTCATATTTCTGGCGGCCTCAATCAGACTGTTCCGGGCCGGTATCTCAGATCATCAGGCCTTTAAACCTGCTATTTGCAGGCTGAACGGCATGACATTAAAATATAAAACAATAGACCTCCTTTTTTAAAAAATTATCCCATTTCAATTATTTTCATAATGATAGATCACTTTGCCAATGTCAATTGCAGTATTCACCTAAAGCTGAACTTTTTATTTTTCTCGACTGAGCAGGTTCGCAATTTGCGAATACCAATGACGGTGCTAATAATTCACCGATTAAAAAAACATCCCTATTGCCCATAAACCGAATATAAGATATAATGATTACATGATGAACATTACAGCAAACAGGTTCTTTAGCTTTTATTTCTGGTATTTTATCCAGGAGCCGCCTGTGCGCTGAGGTGTTCCTCAAACAAGAACACAAAGGCCGCGGGAGGCTCAAACCCCCGCGGCCTTTTCTATTTCAGGCCATCAACAGGGGGGAATGGGTCAGGCGGCAAAAAAATGGAGGCCGTATGATTCTACCCTTGAGGAAGGAACCACCAGGAAACAATCTGCCACCTCAGACTGTTCAGAGACGTCCCTACAAACTCGCCGCGATAGAGAGCAGGAGCAAAACAACGCAGGTGGAGCTCGGTTTCGGAGTAACTGTAGGAAGCAAAAAAATCGTGATAATGGCCGGGCCCTGCGCCGTTGAGTCGCCTGACCAGATCGATGAAGTCTGCAAATCGATTAAAACAAGCGGCGCTCATGTCCTGAGAGGAGGAGCATTCAAACCCAGGACCTCACCTTATGCGTTCCAGGGACTCGAAGAGGAAGGTCTCAAGCTTCTCTCATCCGCGAGAAACAGATATATGACCCCAGTCGTGACCGAAGTGATGGATATCGAGCATATAGGCATGGTTTCGGAATATGCCGACTGCCTGCAGATAGGGGCAAGAAACATCCAGAATTTTGCGCTCCTGAAAGAAGTGGGCAAGGCAAAAAAGCCGGTTCTTATAAAGCGCGGCCTTGCAACGACCATCGAAGAGCTTCTTATGTCAGCCGAGTATGTGCTCGCAGGCGGGAATGATCAGGTGATCCTCTGCGAGCGCGGAATTCGGACATTCGAAACAGCAACCCGTAACACTCTTGACCTTAGCGCCATACCAGTGCTCAAGGAAAGGACTCATCTGCCGGTAATTGTCGATCCCTCGCATGCAACCGGACATGCAAGATATGTCGGGCCGATGGCATATGCTGCAATTGCTGCAGGCGCAGATGGTCTTATGATTGAGATACATCCCGACCCTGACAAGGCGCTTTCGGACGGCCCGCAATCCCTTCGTCCCGCTGAGTTCGAGACACTGATGAAAGGGATCAGGCAAATGGCAAAGGTCATGGGCAGGGGTATCTGAAGGATGAATTATGCATCTTGATTTCACAGCCGTGAGGCTTTAATATTAGGTACATGGCTCACTTCAATCCATTCCATAAAAGTGTGCTGAGGGCAGGCTCCGACATAGCCGATAGTATCCTCATGCGTAATACCAGAACTGACTTCAAGAACAGGTATGATGTATCCACACTGGCCGACGGTTCAGACAATAAAGGCCTGTATGATTCATTCGCAAGACTTATGTCATGTGAGGTGAACGGCAGGATCATACACTACAGGATATGCCTCAATGATGAAGACATCATGGAATTTCTCCGGCACAATTCCGAAATTGATATGCTCACTTTCATCGTATTTGTCATGACTCATGAACTTGTTCATATTCACAGGTTTTCTATGGGCGAAGCCGATTTTGACAAAGTTGATCAGGATGAGGAGATCATCGTGGATAACCTGACGCGTCTGTTTCTGGCAAAATATCCGCCTGCCGGCAGGGAAAGGGTTTTCAGGCTACTTGACAAACTTACACCACCGCCACTATATAATCATCGCACAATATTTGAAACAGGAGGTCGTTTCAATGCCTATCTATGAGTACAAATGCTTGAAGTGCAGCAATGATTTCGAGGCAATGCAGAAGTTCTCTGATGCCCCGATTTCAAAATGCCCCAGCTGCGGAGGCAGAGTGAAAAAAAAGATGTCAAACACTTCGTTTCAGCTCAAGGGTTCAGGCTGGTACATGACAGATTATGCAAAAAAAGGCACAAGAAGCCCTTCAACCGAAACAAGCGATACGAAGGACAGCACACCGGCCACTGCTTCAGACGATGTGAAATCTTCAACATCCACCGGTACGGAATAGGTAATCAAATTTGCCGCTTTCTCACATAAACAAAGAAGGCGACATCAATATGGTGGATGTCGGGAATAAAGTCCCGACAAAACGTATTGCAGCAGCCCGCGGCAAAATCTCAATGAGCAGAGAAGCCTTTGAGGCCATAACATCAGGTACGGTCTCCAAGGGAAATGTACTGGCAACTGCAAAAATCGCAGGCATTATGGCGGCGAAAAATACATCATCGACAATACCGCTGTGCCACCCCCTGCAGATTGAAAAGGTATCAATAGATTTTTACCCTGACGAGAAAACCTGCTCTTTCGAAGCCGAGGCCATAGTAAGTGTTTCAGGAAAGACAGGCGTAGAAATGGAAGCGATACACTCAGTCAGCATAGCGCTCATTACAATATATGACATGGCCAAGGCAGTCGATAAATCCATGACAATCAGCGATATCCGGCTGATGGAAAAATCCGGCGGCAAGAGCGGAAATTACAAACGACGCTGAACTTATCAAACAGTAATTACTGTCAGAATAAAATTTGAGAAGAACTACCCGCCGAGTCTGGCTGAAAACAATTTAGACCCGATATGCCCCAGCACGATCTGGCATCCAAGGCAAAGGATAAGCAGTATTATAACTGCGGCAGCGGCATTTGCCTGAAAACCGAAGAGGAATACGATCACTGCAATAGCGCAGGTTATCACGAAGAAAAGGCCTGCGAAAATCATCTTTGTTTTCAGAGCCGGCGTAGTCAATTTTTTAAATCGTACTTTCGCGTCAATCAGACCTGTCAGGATAGCAGGCAAAGAAAATACAGGCAGAAGAAGAGACAGCACTCTGGCACTAATAAGGAAGTTTCTGCCAAAGATTTGCCCTAGAATAATGCCCAAAATGATAAATGGTATCAGAACGACAACAAAAGCCTGGGGAAAATGAACAGCGATGGGATGCATGTGAAGATTAAGAATAAAGGCCCTTTTCGGGGAGATATTCTCCTTGTAGGGTTCAAAAACCGTTTTCGGTAATCCGCAGGCAGGGCAGACATCTTTCAGCTTGTCCCCACCAATGATATATCCGCAGGCCCTGCATCTCAACAAAGTGCGTTCCATAATTATTCCTGAATAAAAAAAACCCGGTTTTGGAATGAAGTCTATACCCTTCACTCAGATTTACCGTATGCCGCAGTCATTATGGATTTACAACTGATTTTTCAACAGCATCGGCTACCTTATTATATTTCTCATGTATCATGTTCCTGTCGAACTCATAAAACCCGGAAAGCATGGCATCCTGTTCATCTTTTGAAAAATATTCCATTACCGGAAAGAAAAAGTGCTTGTCCTCTTTTTCTATATGTCCGGGATAAAATTCCGTAAGCGTTTTGAGACAATCAGTCATTTCAGTAAGCGACCCTGCATTGCCATTTAAAAAGTCTTCTTTGGCCTTGACCAGCCTGCCGACTGTTTTTCTTGCAAAGACATGCTCTTCTATTAATTCATTCATGATGCGTTCATGTTCGGCCGACAGGGGCTTCTTTTTCATGTCCCTGAAAAGGATGTCCTCTTCTTTTCCGTGATGCGTACGGTCTGCATAAATCCGTATGAAATCAACGATCGTATCAACCAGAACCGGATCAAAACCTGAATCGATTCGTGCAGTCATTTTCTCAACGGAACGAAGCATACGCTCAATCAGCCTGTGTTCCCACATTAATGGTCCGATCGGCTTCATTTTACAACCATCTTGACTGTTTTGCTTCCATACATATTGCAGGTCGCCGTTACTTCAAACTCATCACCAATTCCGGCAGGGATTTTATAAGTATATGTAAAAGTTTTTTTATCGGGCTGATTTTTATAGGTATTTGCACTTATCATCTGACCGTTCTTTTTTATCTCTACTGTCTTGATGTAATGTATGCCAGGCACAAATGAAGCATGTGTAATTGTTGCTGTCAATGTCTGGGTCGAAATATCATATGAAAGCTGAATGTCACTGGGCGGGGTAGCATTGGCCGGAACCGGCAGTACAGATGAGAAACCCACGGCAAGGACTGTCAAGATAATTATTCCGAAAGTTTTATAAACATATGTCATTGGAACCTCTCCTTTCTGATCAAGTCTTTTTTTATTTTAAAATATGAAGCCCGGAAATATTGAACAATCAGGTAGATACTTATATCAGACTTCCAAATACCTGAAAAATCAAATTAAAAGCAATCTTTCATCAATGGGTACAAACCTTGATGCAGAGTTTATAAGTGAAACCGCTGTGAGCTTTGGCACCCCATACACCTCAACAGCAGAATTGTAGTCCTGCCTTATCTTCCCGACGAGCAGGTCGAAATCTCCGTCGCCTGATGCCAGGACAGTTACGTCCGCCTCTTTTGCATATTCAACCACGTCAAGCGTAATGCCCACATCCCAGTCGCCTTTGGCCGAACCGTCGCTTCGCTGTATGAAAGGTTTCAGCTTTACTTCAAATCCGATTCCCCTCAATATGTTGTGAAACTGTTTGTGTTTCTCATCACCCCTGGCTATGGCATAGGCAATGGCCTTGACGACTTTTCTGTTTGAAGTAACCTCGGCCCAGAAGGCATTATAGTCAAAATGAGCGTTATAGGCATTGACCTTCCCCCAATTATTAAGCCACCTTTAAAGCGAGTGTCTGGTTATTTAGCATATTTTTCTGGTTCATGAAATACTCATACGGGGCACAGTTCCCTAGGGAACT
>DATCTV010000012.1 GCA_036567785.1 Desulfomonilia bacterium
AACCCCGGCTTCTCTCTCCTTCAGTATCCGGATTATCTGCTCCTCTCCAAATCTCCCTCTCCTCATGGTACGATCCTCCTCTTACCTTTTTACCAGATCATACTCGCTTCAAATATGGCTTATTTTTCGGGGGGAAGGTCACTGTCTCAACCTGGCATCAACCTTTTGTTTATCCTGAACAACGATGCTGACAGAATCGGTGTATTCGATGTTGTTTGCATCAGTTGTGCTGACTGTGAACGTGTAGATGCCATCGCCGGTCAGCCTCAGACCGTAGTTGGGGACGTCCATGACATTATGACTATTGAAATTTAAACCAACTTCAACATTATACCGCCACGAAAGTCTGGGGAAGCGCAGCAGGAATACGAAGTAAATAATCAGACAAGAAGAATCAATGGCATTTGGTTTTACTTATCAGCTTATCAGCTCAACAGCTTATTCCTGTGCCGCCTATTCCTGCTCAAGCGGCATCAGGCTTTGTAAACAACCTTGCCCGCTGCGATCGTGGTTGTAACCCTGCCTTTGAATTTCCAGCCGATAAAGGGCGAGTTTTTGGATTTCGAGACCAACATGTCTTCGGTCAGTGTCCATTCCGCTTTCGGGTCGACAATCGCTATGTCTGCCCGGCCTCCCTTATCGATCCTGCCGCCTTCTATGCCGAGGATTCGGGCGGGGTTTATCGTCACCATTGCAAGGATGTTCATGAGCGGGATCCTGCAGTCGTAATGCAGCTTAAGGATTGCTGGCAGCAGTGTCTGCAAACCGGTGACGCCGAAGGGTGCGAGGTCGAAATCAAGGTCCTTCTCATCCTTTGCATGAGGCGCATGGTCGGTTGCGATGCAGTCGACAGTGCCGTTCTTCAGGCAGTCGATAAGCGCCTGTCTGTCTGCTTCCGAGCGCAGAGGAGGGTACATCTTCGCATTCGTGTCATATGTCCGGACGCGCTCTTCGGTAAGGAGCAGGTTATGTGGTGTCACGTCACAGGTGACCGGCACGCCTGATTTTTTTGCATCCCTGACCGCCGAGATACTGCCGTGTGTGGATACATGGGTGATATGAACCGGGATTCCCAGTTCGGCGCTTATCATGATATCCCTGGCAACCATTACGTCTTCGGCGATATTGGGGATCCCCGGAAGCCCGAGCCTTGATGAAAGCCTGCCCTCGTTCATGACGCCCTTTCCCGAAAGGGTCCTGTCCTGGCAGTGCGACATGAGGATAAGACCGAATGTCGAGGCATACTGCATAGCCCGTCTCATCATGGCTGCGCTTTCTATGGGGTTTCCGTCGTCGGATACGGCAACGATTCCCGCTTTCTTCATTAGCCCCATTTCAGAAAGCTCCCTGCCCTCCATGTTCTTCGTGGCAGCTCCGACCGGAAGGACCCTTATGATCCCTGCGTCGGATACTTTCTTCATGATATGTCCTGTCACGGACGGATTGTCGTTGACGGGCCTGGTGTTGGCCATGCATACCGCGGTGGTTATGCCTCCAGCCGCTGCCGCCATGCTGCCCGAAAGTATGTCTTCCTTGTATTCGAAGCCGGGCTCCCTGAAATGCACATGCATGTCGATGAGGCCGGGGATAATCCACTTGCCAGTCGCATCGATGCATTCAGATTTCTTCGCCGCTTTTGCCGATTGCCTTATGTCCTTTATTATTCCGCCTTCGATCTCGATGTCGGCTACGGCGTCTTTTTTTGTTGCAGGATCGATTACTCTTCCGCCCTTAATCCACATTTGAGCCTCCAAGACAGAGATACATGAGAGCCATTCGTATCGCCACGCCGTTTTCAACCTGATCCAGGATTATGGCGCGCTTGCTGTCGGCAGCATCCGAGTTTATCTCCACGCCGCGGTTCATGGGCCCCGGATGCATGATCACCGCATCCTTTTTCATCATGGCGACCCTTGCCTTGCCCAGCCCGTAGAAGCTTGAATATTCGCGGTCACCGGGAAAGAGGTGCTCGGCGATGCGCTCTTTCTGAATCCTCAGCATCATGATCACATCCGCATCAGGTATGACGGGATCGAACTCCGTCGAGACCGCAGCACCCCATGATTCGATGCCCGGGGGCATAAGCGTTTTCGGTCCAACAAGCGTGACCCTGGCCCCCATTTTTTTAAGTCCATACACATTCGAGCGTGCCACACGCGAGTGCATGATGTCGCCTACCATGACTACATTGAGCCCTTTGAGCGCGCCGAAGTGCTCCCTCATGGAATACATGTCGAGAAGGGCCTGCGTCGGGTGCTCGTGATACCCGTCGCCCGCATTTATGACCGAGCAGGGGAGCTCTTTCGCCAGACGGGGCAGCATGCCCGCATACGGATATCTCATGACTATGCAGTCCGGCATCATGGCCATTATGTTCTTTGCCGCATCCATCATGGTTTCACCCTTCTGGAAGGCGCTTCCCGTCTGGGAGATGGCGACCGTGTCCGCGCTCAGCCTCTTGGCTGCAATCTCGAATGAAAGCCTTGTACGGGTGCTGGCCTCATAGAAAATAAGGACGACGGTTTTGCCTCTGAGCGTCGGGACTTTCTTGATGTCGCGTCTGGAAATTTCTTTGAAATTGGGTGCCAGATCAAAAATTGTGGTGATTTCTTCTGCCTCAAGGTCCGCGATTCCTATAAGGTCCTTATGCGGCCAGTTCATTTTTTCACCCCGGTTATTATGACATTGCCCAGTTTTGAGGTATCATCAGGCACGTTTATCTTGATAATCTTTTTTGACGGGAGCTCGATAGTTTTCCCTGTAAAGTCAGCCTGAATGGGGAGTTCGCGTCCACCCCTGTCAAACAGCACCAGGAGGTATATGCGCCGCGGCCTGCCGAGGTCGACGATATGGTCGATTGCCGCCCTGACTGACCGCCCCGTATTAAGGACGTCGTCTACCAGGATGACGATTTTACCCTCTATGTCGAACGGGATGCTGGTCTTTTTCACTTCGGGATAGAAAAGCCTTTTCGAGAGGTCATCCCTGTACAGGGCTATATCCAGTTCTCCCAGCGGGATTTCCCTGCCAAGCCTTTTTTTCATGAGCCTCACAAGGTGTTCGGCAACGTGTTCGCCGCCGCTCCTTATGCCGATGAAGACAATGTCTTCCCAGGTTTTGAACTTCGACTCAAGCTTGTCCGCCAGTTCCTGAAGCACCATCCCGACTTCGCCGGGCGTCAGAAGAATATCAGTCACCGTATTCCTCCTGTTTTTATACTTCTACTTTACCAGACGCCCTATCCTGAGCAGCCTGTTGAAGAAATTGCTCCTGTCCCATGAAAAATATATGATAAGGGCCTTGCCTTTTATATTTTCAAGCGGAAGCTGACCCCAGAAGCGGCTGTCATAGCTCTGGTCTCGGTTGTCGCCCATTACGAATATGTTCCCGGGCTTTATAAGCGTTTCAGGCATATTGTCCCTTACGACCGATATCCCCCTGTCGACAATATAGGGATCGGTATATTTTTCATGCCCTTCCCTATATTCACTGCCGTTAACAAAAACCTTTTTATTGATTATTGCAACCGTATCTCCGGGAAGTCCGACAACACGTTTCACGAAATCCATTTCATGATTCATGGGGAATGTGAATATGACTATGTCCCCCCTCTTCGGGATAATGTCCTTTCCGATTATCTTATATGTGGTAAATGGTACGGTAACACCATAGTTGTATTTTGTCGCCAGGATATGGTCGCCCTTCAGGAGGGTGTCTTCCATTGATGAAGACGGTATGCGGTATGCCTGGATGAGAAAGGCCCTGATTATAAGCGCAAGGATAAGGGCGAAAAGAAGCGCCTCGCCCCATTCCCTCAGCTGGCCTTTGCTTTCCGGTTTTTTCTTTATCGGTTCCCGGCTGACTGAGTCCGGATTTGCCTGCTGGTTATTCAATGTATCCTCCCTGAAATAAAGATTATTTTATTAAACTTCCGATCCGGCTGAACCTGGGCCTGCCGAGTATATTGTCCCATGAAAAATAAATTATCCCGGCCTTGCCCTTGATATATTCAACAGGGAGCTGACCCCAGAAGCGGCTGTCATAGCTCTGGTCGCGGTTGTCACCCATGGCGAAGACATAGCCCGGTTTGATCTTTAACGGTCCTGTGTTATCGCGGATGCTGCTTGGTCCCTGTGTAAAATCACGGTTGTCGGTGTATTTCTCATGGCCCATAGCATATTCCCTGCCGTTTATATATACCTTCTTATGGCTGATCTGAACGGTGTCGCCGGGAAGCCCGATGACACGCTTTACGAAATCGAGCGACTTGTTTTTCGGGTACGTGAATATGATTATGTCGCCGCGTGCAGGGATAATATCCCTGCCCCAGATCTTTTTGGTGGTGAAAGGCAGAGTCATGCCGTAATTGTATTTTGTAGCCATTATGTGGTCACCCTTTAAAAGTGTGTCTTCCATTGAAGAGGATGGAATGCGGTAGGGATGAAGAATGAAGGCCCTGATAAAAAGCGCCAGTATCAAAGCGATAATGAATGCCTCGATCCACTCCCGTCTCTGGCTCTTTTTCTTTTCAGTAAGCAACTACTCCTCCTTTATACTGAGGATTGCGAGGAATGCCTCCTGAGGTATGTCAACCCTGCCAAGGCGCTTCATGCGCTTTTTGCCTTCCTTCTGCTTTTCGAGCAGTTTCCTTTTTCTGGTTATATCACCGCCGTAACATTTTGCAGTAACATTTTTCCTCATGGGTTTTACAGTCTCGCGTGCGATTACCCTGCCGCCGATTGCCGCCTGAACATCCACCTCGAACATCTGCCTCGGCACGACGCGTTTGATCCTGAGCGCCAGATCGCGGCCGCGTTCATAGGCCATGTCCTTGTGCACGATCATGGAAAGGGCATCCACCGGGTCGCCGTTTATGAGTATGTTGAGCCTTACAAGGGGCGACACCTTATAGTCCAGAGGTTCATAATCAAGGGATGCGTAGCCGCGGCTTATGGTCTTTAATTTCCCGAAGAAATCAAGGAGGACCTCGTTCAAAGGCAGGTCAAAGGTCAGAATGACCCTGCTCCCCGTATAATAATGCAGCTCCTTCTGTATGCCGCGCTTCTCGAGGCAGAGGGATAATATTCCGCCGACATATTCCGACGGTGTATGTATCTGCGCCCTGATGTAGGGTTCTTCGATATGATCGATGTACTGTGCGTCAGGCAGCGCTGACGGGTTGTGCACTTCAAGGATTTCTCCTTTGGTGGTCTTAACCCTGTATACGACAGTGGGTGCCGTAATTATAAGGGCCAGACCGAACTCACGTTCGAGCCTTTCCTGGATGATTTCCATGTGAAGGAGCCCCAGGAATCCGCACCTGAAGCCGAAACCGAGCGCCGGGCTGCTCTCGGCTTCGAAGATCAGCGATGCATCGTTCAACGAGAGTTTTTCAATGGCGTCCCTGAGTTCGGAGTATTCCACGTTGTCCGCCGGATACAGTCCTGCAAATACCATCGGCTGTATTTCGCGGAAACCGGGTATCTGTTCCGTCGCGCCGTCCTTTGCCGTGGTTATCGTATCACCCACATGGACATCCCTGATTTCCTTGATTGCGCCGGCCAGGAATCCCACGTCTCCTGCTCTTAATTCCTTGATATCCATGGCATCGGGAGAGAAAACGCCCAGTTTTGCGACTTCATAAACCGCGCCGGTAGCCATGAACTTTATCTTCATGCCGGGAGTGATCTTGCCCTGCATGACCCTGAAAAGCGCTATCACGCCCTGATAGGAATCGTACCAGCAGTCGAATATCAGGGCCGAAAGCGGGGCGTCAGGGTCTGCCTTGGGCGGCGGTATGCGTTTGACAATAGCTTCAAGAACTTCTTCGGTACCGATTCCTGTTTTAGCCGAAATCGGCAGGGCGGCGTCTTTTGCCGGAACGCCAACTATTTCTTCTATCTCTTCTATTATTACATCCGGCCTTGCCGAAGCCAGGTCGACCTTGTTTATTATGGGAATTATCTCAAGGCCCTGATCGATCGCCAGATATGCATTGGCCAGAGTCTGGGCCTCAACACCCTGTGTGGCGTCAACAAGCAGCAGGGCTCCTTCGCAGGCGGCCAGCGCACGGGAGACTTCATAGGAAAAATCAACATGCCCGGGCGTATCTATCAGGTTGAGAATATAGTTTTTTCCGTCTTTCGCCTTATACGGCATCCTTACGGTCTGCGCCTTTATCGTGATGCCCTTTTCCCGTTCGATATCCATGCGGTCGAGGTACTGCTCGGCCCCGCCTTTTTTAATAAGGCCGGTATTCTCCATCAGCCTGTCCGCAAGAGTGGACTTGCCGTGGTCGATATGCGCGATGATGGCAAAATTCCTGATATTTTCCATAGTTTCTGAAGATGGTTAATGCCTTTCGCAGACTCACTTTGTCAATAGCGCACTTCGCAATATCGGTTAAGCTTTTATAATGGTTGCTTTCTGAACAGAATTAATTATGAAAACCCCGATTTTGTGCGCTATCGACATGGGGATGCTAATCGGGTATAAAACAGTCATTGTTGTGAATTTCATATATTCAGGAGGAAATATGATCTGCCCTTTCTGTCAGAATAACAACAGCAGCAACCAGCCCGTATGTCCGAAATGCAAATCAGACCTGTCCGGGTATTATTCATTTCTCGATATAAAGGCTGACCTTGCTGATATCAACACCTCAATATCAACCATCAACAGCACGGTGGGAAGGATCAGTTCAAGACTGTCAAAACTGGAAAACACCATGTTCAAGTCTGTTGATATTCCGGCACCGGCACCGGCAGAACCTGAACCAGTCGAAGCGAAGGCGGAGCCAAAACCTGAACCTGCAGCCAGGGTTGAAGATAAACTTGAATACATTAGAAAGCCGGAGCCAGGCCCGCAACCTGCCGTTTCCCGGAAACCCAGGGCTTCTTCCGATTTCGAAGTCCATCTGGGCCAGAAATGGCTACTTATTGCCGGTATCATATTTACAGTTCTGGCCGTTGGCTGGTTTCTTAAATACTCGTTTGAGAGGAACTGGGTGGGTCCGGCCGGAAGGGTGGCCATGTCTTATCTGACAGGCCTTTTTTTCCTCGGGGCTGGCGAATGGTTCAGGAGGAAAAAACTGGAAAAGTTCGGACTTTACCTTGCAGGCGGCGGGATAGCGATTTTGTATTTCGCCTCATTTGCCGGTTTTTATATCTTCCATCTCATAGCTCAGCCTGTAGCCTTCGGGCTCATGATTATCGTAACGGCACTGGCATGCATCCTGTCCATATTCTATGACACGAAATGGCTTTCCGTGCTCGGTCTCATCGGCGGGTTTGCCACACCTGTCGCACTCGGCACCGGTGTGGACAACCAGATGGCATTGATGAGCTATATGACCATCCTTAATATAGGCATCCTGGCGATTGCATTTTACAGGCAGTGGAAGCTGCTCAATTATCTGGGGTTTACATGCACATACGCACTTTTCACAGCATGGTACGCCACATATTATTTACTGGAAAAGTTCTGGCCCACCATGGTGTTCCTGAATATCTTCTTCCTGACTTATGCGTTTGTGCCATTCGTATATCATATCAAGAAGGAGCATGAAAAAGAACTTATCGGACTGGGTATGGTCATAATGAACTCGTTCATCGCTCTGGGTTATGCTTTTATCATGATCAAAGAATATGCCAGGATAGAGTATGCAAGCATCATTACGCTCCTTTATGCAGCTATATTCCTATGGATGGCTCATTTCATTTCAAGGCACAGGAGGGAACAGATTGAAGCGCTCGTGATGCTCCTTGCCAATGCAATGCTTTTTCTTGTTCTCACGGTGCCGATACTTTTCTCCAAAGAGTGGATTACCGTTTTCTGGGTGCTTCAGGCGGCCGTTATCCTCTGGGCTTCAATCAGGCTCAATAACAGGCTTTTGTATGGATGCTTCGCAATTGTGTTTCTTCTTGCGGTCGGCAAGTTCTATGTTTACGACTATTTTATGGTGTTTATGTTCAGTGCGGATTGCTGGTGTTTTTCTTCAGGGTACACTAACCAGCTTGCCGGACGGATTGTGACCACAGTTATCACGCTGGCTGCAATGTTTCAGATTCCACGGATGCTCTCCTCTGCCGACCCGGAGATTATGATGGAGCCGAAGTTCGACAGAATTGCTTCCTGGTCGTTATTCATTATCGGGCTTTTTATAACGCTTAACATGGAGGTGTCCGGATTTTTCAGCGATTATTCGCCGGGTGCCCAGTTCGCATCGATTTCAGTACTCTGGACGATCTTTTCAATCGTCATCATGGCGGAAGGGTTCATCAAAAATATTGTCGTGCTCAGACATTCGGCGATAGGACTGTTTGCCGTTACCATGCTTAAGGTTTTCTTTGTCGATATGGCAAATGCAAGCACGCCGTTTCGTATTGTATCATTCCTCGTCCTCGGAATGGTCCTTATCGGGGCATCATACCTGTACTACAAGTTCAAGGACAGGATACTCTCAGATGTGCAGAGGAAGGATTGATTAAAATGAGGACAATCATATTTCTGGTTGTTTTGTCGGTTGCAGGATGCTTTGAAGCCATTGCCGCAGACATGTCGACATTCAGTTATCAAGCGGATATCAAGGGAAACAGCTGGAAAAATACCCCTGTCGCACTCAGGCTTCCCTCAGATGTGATATTCAGGACCGGTTCCTCATTGAATGATTTACGCATATTCGATGAGACCGGTCATGAAACACCCTATGTCATCTATCCTTCAAGAAGGCCTCAGCAGACCGAAGAGAGTTTTTCATGGGAAATCACGGGATATGACAAGTCAGGAAATCTGAGGGAAATCATGCTGAAAAGACCGAAAGGTATCGGCGCATTCAGGGATATCGAGCTTATAACCCCGGATACCGATTTCATGAAGCAGATTGAGGTTTATGCTTTTAAAAATGGGCAATTCCAACAGGTGGGAACAGGCATGGTCTATGATTTTTCAAAAGAGGTCAGGTTAAGGAATACAACCATAAAGACCGCGATCATCGATGCTGATGTCATCAAGATCGTAATTGATGAAAAAAACCCTGCACCGAAACATGAATCCGAGAATATGAGCCTGAAATATAAAGACCTTGAGTTTACCGCAAGCTCACTCAAAAAAGGCGATATCAGGATTGAAGGGCTGACAAGTCATGTGCCTGCCGTTACCGAGGGGAAAACGGATTATGACAGGAAAACTTATGATTCGCCTGTCATTAAACGGGATAAGGCTGACAACTCGGATATCGATCTCGGACTTTTGAATCTTCCCATCGAGCGCGTTTCATTCGATATAAGAACCCCGTACTTTTACAGGGAGGTAGAGTTGTGGAGTTCGGAGACGAATGAGAAAAATTCATACATGCTTAAGGCAAGGGACGTAATTTACCGCATCCCCGGGGTCAGGGATGCGAAATTGTCTGCCTATTTTTCGCACTCAAGATGCAGGTACGCGATGCTCAAGGTTATTGATCAGGACAACTCTGAGCTCGACATTTCAAGCCTGAATGTCGAATGGGCGAGCCTCATGCTTTATTTCATACCGGTTCAGGGGCAGAGATATACTCTTTATTTTGGTGCCAAAGGTGTAGACGCTCCGCATTATGAGATGAACCTGCTTGTTCCTGACAGATACGATGTTCTTTCCTCTTATGAAAAGGTAAGCCTCGGACCTGTCACTGAAAACAGCAGGTTCAAGGAAAAAGATTTATTCACATGGTCAGGTCTGCAGAAATACCTGATAACAGGCCTGGCCATAATAGTTGCGATTATTCTCGGGTTCTGGATTTACAGGCTCAGCAGAAATATCCCGAAGGATAATGGCTGAGTAAAGGGATGTCTTTGAATCGGGGTTAAAAGGATGACTAACAGCTTAAATCATCAGGAAGAATACGGTTGATCAATTTATATAGAGTATTGCTGTGCCTCTTGCTGACACTCAGAAGATGGGCGGATATGCTTTTATGTATTTTCACCTGGGGTAATTCCGGGTCAAACCCCGTTGCAGGCAATGATGAAATCAACCGTGAGTTCATATATTTGACCTGGCCGACATCACAGGATGCAGCTTTTGAAGATACGACATGAAACCCTTTCAGTATGTTGTCAATAGTGCGGCGGTCTTTTTCGGAGTGATATTCAAGAAGGATATAATCAATGGCATCAAGGCGGTGTTTTATGTTTTCCAGGATATCCACTTCACATCCCTCTGTGTCGATCTTAAGAACATTTAAAGAATTGATGCTAAGATTATCGAATTCAGAATTTGCTTCTTTAAGGGGGATTTCTATCTTCCTATTAAACCCACATTTTGCGTTTGAGGAGACTGTAACTTTCACATAGGTTTTTCTTTTGATATAAATTGGCTGTAAACGTACATTGTCAGGCTATTTCAACTGCATTGCGGTTGAGTGAATGGCTGATGGAGCTTATTTGGTCG
>DATCTV010000013.1 GCA_036567785.1 Desulfomonilia bacterium
CGGTTGTTCTCTGGAAATCGTATTTGCAATTTTCGGGATATTGCTTTGAGACATCTCTACGTCTGACCAAGTGCTCCATAAACCCGCAAAATGCGACTCCCCAAAATCAATCAGGGCAACAGGCCGTAAAGGCCTGACACCTATTGTTTGACGTTCGTGACCTTTATTTTTCTGCCGGCAGTGTTTACTTCAACTATGTTTATGTTATTTCCACTGGAACTTCCGTCACCGGTTGCCCCGGTTTCATAAACCCTGACGCTGCCCAGAGTATCATAGGCCCACACGTGTCCGTGGCCTACAAATATGGCGAGAATCTTATCCTGATTATCTTCGACAACGTTATAAAACTCATCACCATTTTCAATAAGGAATGAGGGCAAGGCAAAATATATAATAAACTGATTATCCGTGACAGGAGGATGGTGAATAAATATGATGGCAGGTTCAGGGTTGGCCAGTTCGGCCCTGAGCCATGCGATCTGACCAGCATCGAAACTGCCTGTACAGCCCATTTCTACTGTACATGTGGGGCATACATCATTATATGCGTCACCTCGGTTGGAGTTAGCAAAAACCATGCGGACGCCTTTATTCACAATCGAGTAATAGGGCTCCATACCCAGAACCTTTTTCCATACGGCTTCAATGGCATCACGATTTTGCGAAGAAACTCCCTCGTGAAGTACAGGGTCATAGCTTTTCTGATAATCGTGATTGCCAAAAGTGCTGTAAACAGGCATCGAGAGCGTGTCTATCATACTCTTATATCTTTCCGCAGTCGTATCCATGCCGATGCCGTAATCGTCCGGGTTTTCCGAAAACAGGCAGCCGACCATATCGCCGGTCACAGCCACGAAATCGGCTGTGCTGAAATCGGTATTGATGCGATTGATGATGTGAGCCAGATTGTCAAGATTGCGCTGTGCATTGTAGTCAATACTGTCAGCATTTCCGGGCAGCCGGACATGCGTATCGGAGATTACCAGAAACCTGAAGTCTGCATTGAAATCATCTTGTGGAGAGTCTGACTTGCCGCCTCCACATGAAATAAAAAGGCCGACTGTCATAATCAGCCAGGCAGTAAGAATCAGCCTGAATACGCCAGCCGTTCTGCAGAAAACATCAGAAGATGAAATAATAAAGCGGTTTGACAATTAATCTGCCCCCGGTATTTCGATTGTCACCTCATCAGGCTTTACGGCATTACTGTCCATCACCATGATCTCGGCGGAATAATCCTGCTCGAGTTTTACAAGGTGGCTGCGGTATTTATTGAGCAGAGACAGGGCAACGTCCCTCGGGAGGGTCACTCTTATCTTCTGCTGCCTGTTGCGGTCAAGAAAGAGGTGGATTTCTCTGAGCGCCATAAGTGCGGAAGAATCATCCGAGCGGACTATGCCATGCCCGCAGCATGATGGGCACACGACATGGCTTTTTTCGAGTATGGGGGGCGAAAGCCTTTCTCTGGACATTTCGAGGATACCAAACTGGGAAATGCGTCCGAGCCTTGAGTGGGCCCGGTCATTTTTGAGTGATTCCTTGAGTGTTTTCTCTACCTTTTTTATGCTCTCCTTGGATCTCATATCGATGAAATCAATAACTATTAATCCGCCCAGATCTCTAAGAATGAGCTGCCTTGCAATTTCTTGTGCAGCTTCGAGATTTGCATTGAGAGCTGTCTCCTCCATGTCTTTGCCGTTGCTGGCCTGACCTGAATTCACGTCGATGGACACGAGGGCTTCCGTCGGGTCGATCACTATATGTCCGCCGCTTTTTAATTTGACTTTGCGGCTATAGACACCTGTAAGCTGTTTTTCAAGTTCGTATTTCGTGAACAGAGGCCTGGAATCACGGTAAAGCTTCAATATGTTCTTGTAACGGGGCATAACGCTTTTCATGAAGGATACCGCCTTCTTGTAAGTCGCTTCATCGTCGATAAGGACTTCCTTCATGTCTATGCTGAAATAATCGCGGATGGATCTGATTACTACGTCGTCTTCGGAATATATAAGGGCCGGCGACGTCGCACTGGCATAGTCGTCCTCGATTTTCTTCCAGAGCTTGAGGACATAGTTAAGGTCACGCTGCAGCTCGATCTTTGAGCGGTCCATGCCTGCGGTTCTCACGATAACCCCCGTGTCTTTAGGCGGGTTAAGCTGCTTCACTATTTCTTTCAGCCGGTTTCTCTGCTCGTCGTCTTCGATTTTGCGGGAGATGCCGGACGAATCTTGCCCGGGCAGCAGCACCATATACCTTCCGGCAAGCGAGATGTTCATAGTAAGGAGCGCGCCTTTTGCAGACTTTTCATCGCGCACTACCTGAACAGGAATATCCATGCCGTTTTTAATCTGGCTGGAAAGGCTCTTTCCGGGATCGGAATCAGGCACGAACATAAGGTTCATATCGTGCATGGGGAGAAAGCCGTTCTTGTCACGGCCTATTTCAACAAAAACCGCATTGAGCCCTTTCTCGATCCGGGATATCTTCCCCCTGTAAATATTGCCCTTTATCTGCTCCTTCATCGTGCTTTCGATGAAGATTTCCCTTAATATCCCGTCTTCAACCACGGCCACCCTGATCTCTTCGGGATGGACTGCGTTTATAAGCATTTTTTTCATATCACTTCCTGTAATATATAATCGGTAGTTCCCCTGCCTTGCCTTAATATTTCTATTTCACCGTTTTCAAGGCTTATAACGGTGGAAGGATCATCCGGCAGTATTCCGCTGTCGATGATAAGGTCGACCACGTGCCCGAGACTGTCTTCAATCTCAATGGGATCGACATGGCGGCCAACTGTTCCAATCGGGATGCTGGTTGTGACAACCGGCTCGCCAAGTTCAGTAATCAGCATCTCGCAGAACCAGTGGTCGGGTATCCTTATGCCTATTGTCTTTCTGTTGGACTGCATTATTCTGGGCACCAGCTTGGTCGACGGTAGAATGACGGTGTACGGCCCGGGAAGAAGCTTTCTTATGAGCCTGAAGGCGTTGTTGTCGACATGGGCGTACATGCTGATATCTTTTAAATCGGCGAGCATGATGCTTCTGGGCTTGTCAGGGCCTTTTTTTACCTCGTTGATCTTGTCGATCCCTTTCTTGTTCGAGAGTCTGCACCCGATTCCATAGACGGTATCGGTAGGATAAACGATTATGCCGTCCTCTTTGAGCACCTCAACAGCGCGTTTAACCGCCCTTGGCTTGGGTATGTACGGTTCAATCTCGATACGCATTAAATCAATCCCTGATACAAAGCCCTTTCATGTCAACGTTGGACAGTGAAGCAAAGATGGAATATCTCAGGTTGGGTATGTCCTTTTCCATTTTCCTTATATAATCTTTTACCAACCGCCTTTTGCCGTCTTTTCTCATGATGCATTCGTTTGTTACATGCTTAACATCCAGGAAAGAAAAGTAGGATGCGATCATTTCTTCCGTGCAATAGGCCAATGGTCTTATTATCCTGTTCTTTCCGTCATCCGAAACTCTGGAAGGGCTCATCGCACCTATCTGCCCTGTAAAAAAGCATCTTAGCAGAAAAGTCTCCACAATGTCATCCAAATGATGTCCCAGAGCAATGGATGTCGCGCCTGTCCTTGACGCATGGGTATAGAGGACGCCCCGTCTCAGTCTCGAGCATAATGCGCACGGGCTTTTTTCAGGGTCTGATGAACCGGCGAGTATTGCGGATATGCCGCTATTGATTATGTCAATTTTAAGCCCCAGTTCAGATTCGGACCAGGATGAAACGGCATCGAATCCTTTTTCATAGCCTGTGCTTACATGGACAGGCCAGAACTCGAAATCAACGGGCGCCGCCTTTTGCAACAGATGGAGGATTTTAAGGAGCACGATTGAATCCTTGCCGCCCGAGATCGCGACCATCACCTTATCGCCGTCTTTAATCATGGAGTAATCGCTTATCGCACGGCCCGCATTCTTTCTGATGGCCTTCTCGAAGTATTTTATTCCCTGCTCTTTCATGATGAGAGCCTTTTGTCGATAAGTTTTTCCATGCCCTTAAAGGCGTTCTCGACAGAACAAAATATATCAGTGCCGTAATGCCCCCTGTTCCAGGTCATCTGGCGTTTTGCATAGTGGCGGGTGTCGCGCTGCACAAGTAAGATTGCCTCATCGAGCGGCAGGCCGTCAAGCAGGTGCGCCACAAGGTGCTTGTAGCCCAGAGCCTGCATCGATTTAAGTGTCGGTGAATAACCTTTTTCGAGCAGCTTCTTTGTTTCATCCACAAGCCCCATTCCGATCATATCTATGACGCGAAGGTTGATCCGTTCATAAAGAACATCACGCTCCATTGAGATGCAGAAAACCCTGGCGTCGATTTTCGGCTCCCTGAAACCGTGACCATCATGCATTGCAGACGGTTTCTCGCCGGTGAGCAGTATCATTTCCATATAGCGGATTATGCGGGAGGCGTCTGATGGACTTATCTTGGAGGCTATGTCTGGGTCATGCTGGTTAAGGATCTCCCATGCCTTTTGCGGGCCGTTTGCCCGTATAAAGTCTCTTAAATTTTCTCTGATCTCTTCAGAGCGGGTAGGGCCCTCGCTGAGGCCGAATATGAGCGCCTTTATATACAGGCCTGTTCCGCCTGCAACTATCGGTATATGTCCGCGCAATTCGATTTCGGAGGCGATCCTCAGAGCGTCTTTTCTGAATGCTCCTGCATTGTATTCCTCGTCAGGGTTCATGATGTCGATAAGGTGGTGCGGCAGAATCTTCTGCTCTTCCGGTGTAGGCTTTGCTGTCGCTATGTCCATGCCGCGATAAATCTGCATGGAGTCGGCAGAGATTATCTCGATAGGATATTTTTCGGCCAGCTTAAGAATGATGCCGGTCTTTCCGGAGGCCGTAGGCCCTGTCAGTATGATGAGCGGGTTTGTTTTGTTCACAGAACTTTTCTTACAACAATAAACTTCAATAGCATAGTGGGTTTGGAATATGGCTTTCAAATCCGGTTCAAGCCTGATAGAGACTTTTTTTATCAAGGGTTCAAGGGTCAGGGCGCAAAAAATTGATGAAGAAACCATTCAAGACAAAACGCGGCGAGGAAAAGCAGACGATATTAAAGGTGGCCGCACCCACCGATCTGATTACATTCCTTACAGCTTGCTTGCCTGATAAAAGCCGCAAGGCGATCCTCTCTATGCTCACACACAAGCAAATCAGCGTGGATCACAGGATTACCACGCAATACAACCATCCCCTGAACACAGGGCAGCAGGTGATTGTAAACTGGAACAAGGTCCTGCAGGGTTCCCGTCAGAAGGGACTGAAAAACGTATTTGAAGACGCCTGTATAGTTGTCGTTGAAAAGCCTTACGGCCTCCTTTCCATTGCAACGGATAAGGAAAAGGACAGGACCGTCTACAGGATTCTGAGCGATCAGGCGAAAAAAATCCACCCCAAGAACCTCATATTTATCGTGCACCGCCTTGACCGTGATGTCTCTGGGCTGATGGTGTTCGCCAAGAAAAAGGACATCCAGCAGAGGCTTCAGGAGGCATGGGACAAGGACGTGATTGAAAGGAAATACGTTGCTGTCGTCGAAGGCGTTGTAAAAGAAGACCGGGGAACGATTACCTCATGGCTAAAGGAAAACAAGGCACGCATAATGTATTCAAGCGATATCCCCGATGACGGGCAGAAGGCCGTCACGCATTACCGGGTGCTTAAAAGGGCCAAAAACTTAACACTTATCGAAGTGAGCCTTGAAACCGGCCGCAAGAACCAGATACGCGTGCACATGAAGGATATCGGCCACAGTATAGTGGGCGATGTCAAATACGGTGCGCACAGAAAGGACCTGGGCCGTCTGGGACTGCACGCTTTTGTGCTTGCCTTCCGTCATCCGGTGACAGGCGAGAACCTGCGTTTCGAAACCCGTATCCCTGACAGCTTTTTAAGCCTTTTCAAGTAGAGACTCATAAATATGATTCAGGCAGGAAGATGAAAGCGCAGGCTAGATCTTCAAGGGAAAAGAAAACGCTCAGAATAATGGTCGGGATGTACTGCCGTGCAACTCACGGGCAAACTGACTGTCTATGCGCGGATTGCACCCAGCTCTTTTATTATGTATCGGACAGGATCGAGAAATGCCCTTTTCATGAAAAAAAGCCTGCATGCGGCAAATGTCCGGTACATTGCTATAAGCCTGACATGAGAGAGAAGATTCGTTCGGTCATGCGCTATTCAGGCCCGAAAATGCTGCTTTCGCACCCTGTTCATGGAATAATGCACATCATCGACGGCTTCATATATAAGGCGGATAAGGGCAGTAAAAAATAATAGTCATTTACGCCGCATAAATAAACCGGCTGCCAGAAGTGTAAATTGTAATGTCCTTAAAGCTGCATAATGATATACTTGTTCAATTAATCAATAAAATCAGGGGGGGGGTATGTTATGGCTGCACAGAGAGTCCATTCCTTTACGGATGATGTACTGGCCGATCACGACGCAACCGGTATTGCCGCACTTATAAGAGAGCGTAAGATCAGCGCTGAAGAGGCAGCTTTAGCCGCCATTGCCCGCGCTCGAAAGGTCAACGGCGAACTAGACGCCATCGAGGTCGAGGCATATGAGCGCGCACTTGCCGAATCACGCATACCGAAATCAGGAATATTTGCAGGCGTCCCCACCTTTATAAAGGATAACGTCGATGTCATCGGCATGCCCACACGGCATGGTTCCAGGGCAACTTCAGCGAAACCTGCACGCAGGAACGATCCCTTTGTCTCACAGTTCATGCAGCTGGGTTTTACCGTGCTCGGAAAATCGAGGCTGCCCGAATTCGGTTTCAATGCCACCACTGAATGCAGCGGCCGCAGCCCTGCGCACAACCCGTGGAATACTGCGTATTCAACCGGGGGTTCCTCAGGCGGATCAGCGGCCCTGGTCGCATCCGGTGTCGTGCCTGTCGCTCACGGTAATGACGGAGGAGGTTCCATCCGCATCCCGTCATCGTGCAACGGTCTCATAGGCATGAAGCCTACCCGCGGACGTTTTATATTCAGTGCAATGGCAAGCACTCTGCCCGTAAAAATTGTAGGGGATGGATTATTGACCCGCTCTGTGCGGGATACCGCTAGGTTTTATCATGGTATGGAGCAGATATGGCGCAATAAGAAATTGGCGCCGGTCGGAGAAGTTACGGGACCCGGGAGAAAGCGCCTCAGAATAGGGCTTGTCGTGGATTCCATCACCGGCATTCCCACCTGTCCTGAAACCCGTAAAGTCATCAATGACACAGCATACCTGATGGAGAGCCTCGGGCATCGCGTGGATCCAATGAAGGTTCCGGTTGATAAGGTTTTTATAGAGGATTTCACTCTGTACTGGGGTTTCCTGGCTTTTTCGATCAGCACATTCGGGCGTCTGATATTGTCCTTTGATTTTGACGCATCAAAACTGGAACCATTCAGCCGCGGTCTGGCGCAATATTTTCGAAAGCGCATGATGAAGACGCCTGGCATGCTGTACCGTTTGAGCCATGGTGCAGCAGATTATGACGCTGCGCTTGCCGGGTATGACGCTGTTTTATCACCGGTGCTCGCACATGCAGTGGCCGAACTCGGATACCTGCATCCCGATGTCGAATTCGACGAGCTGTTCAGACGTCTTATCGGCTATGTATCGTTCACACCGGTAAATAACGCATCAGGCTCGCCCGCCATCACTCTGCCAATGGGCGCGAGTGCCAATGGCGTACCCATTGGGGTACAGTTCATGGCCGCAAACGGGCAGGAACGCACCCTGCTTGAAATCGCATATGAAATCGAGGAGGCCCGTCCCTGGCGGAAAATTACAGGGTGATGGGATTTGTGGTTATCCATCTGATTATTCAGGAGGAGAGCAATGATTAAAACGGCACCAGAAAGATACTTGATGACATTTATCTGCCCATTATGCCTCATTATGGTGTTAACGGTTTCATGTATTAAAAGCAGACCGGAAATCATTTCACCAGCAAAAAACGCCCTTGTTTACGGAGACTCGGTAAAAGTAATCGTAAAAAACCCGGGTGAGCCCGATTTCAGAATCATGCTTGATGATATTGAATACAGCCCATCCTGGCTGAAAGAAGTCTGGCCGGGCAGATGGATGACAGAACTTGAAATTGAGAGGAAAGGCGATCACAGGATTGTCATAAAAAAAGGCTCAAAAGAGCTCTCTGAGGTAACGTTTTGCAATTCCCTTTCAATTCAGGAAATAACAGATAAGGTGATCAACTCGTATGTTTCAGGCAACGCGCCTGAAACCCTCAAATGGGACTGGGCGCCTGCGGTTCTTTTATATGCGCTCATGAAATACGCGCCATATTCAGCGGATGAGAAAGGATGCATTGATTATGTAAGGGCATATCATAAAAACTGGCTTGAAAAGGGACTTCCGGAAATAAACTGGGCGGATGAATGCCCGCCGGCCCTTTCAGCCCTTATGCTCGATCAATTTTACGGCGATGATTTCGCCATGCCCGCTGTACTCGATGTTGCTGCCTATATTAGAGAGACGCCCAGGAATGCGCTCGGCAGCCTTGATCATCTCGGCTCAAGCGCATTTTCCATAATTTATCCCGATTCAATCTGGGTGGATTCGCTTATGATGTGGGCTCTCTTTTCTGTTCAATATGGTCTTTATTCTAACGACAGCGGGCTCGAAAATTTCGGTCTTGAGCAGCCTTTTATTTTTTCAGAAAAGCTTAAGGATCCTGAAACCGGATTGTTCCATCATGCCTGGAATATAAAAACAGGTTCGCTTATCCCGAAAGAGAACGCATTCTGGCTCAGGGGAAACGCCTGGGTAATGGTTTCCGTTCTGGAGATGATTTGCGAGGCAGGTGAAAACCATGAAAAGTACTCTGAGCTGTGCGGCATGTTTAAAGAACTTGCAGAGAGCGCGCGGACTTACAGGCAGCCTTCCGGCTACTGGGACACCGTAATGGCAGATCCCGGATTCGCCTATGAAGAAAGCTCAGGCTCGGCGCTCATTGCATACGCTTATGCCAAAGGCCACAGACTGGGTCTTCTTGACGAAACTTATCTGTACTCAGCTCAAGATACATTCTCATCGATCACGGCCAGGCTGAAAAAAAGCGATGAGGGTTATCTGGTTACAGATGTGTCTTCAGGAACCATCCCGTCAACAAAACTTGGATATAAACTCGTCCCGGTATCGGACAATATTCCTTATGGTGTCGGAGCATATCTGATGCTTGCAACCGAAATGATACTTTCAGGATATTAGAAAGAAAAGAGCTGATAAGCTATTAAGCTGTTGAGCTGATAATCAAAATCAAATCCCATAAAATATGTTTTTTATAATCAACATATCTGTGAGCTTCCCAATAGACAGATGAATCACTCTCTGGTTGAAAGAAGAGAGTTATCCTGTTAAGTAAGGCAGCGCCGGGATGGTCAAAAGGCTATCAGTTGGTGTTGCAGTACTCCGGCTCCAGTCTGCGCGCCAGCTTATAAAAGCATGCTGGACACCATCTATGGATTAAGATGGCAAGCCGCTCCGGAAATCCACCCACATAAATCAGGGGTGATTTTTTCTCAAGGCGTTTGACTACATGTTTTGCCATTTTATCCGGCGGCATGCCTTTAAGGCATGCTTCGGAATGCTCTCCGAAAATGTGCCCTTTGCCATTCAAACTGTTCACCGTAATATTGGTGCGGATAAACCCCGGGGTGATCATTGATACGGTGATGCCTTTCGGGCTTTCCGCGCGCAGGGCATCATAGAATCCATGCAGTCCATGTTTTGCCGCGGAATAGGCCGAACTGCATTTGTCGCTCAAGACCCCGTTTACGCTGCTTACGCAAACGATATGCCCCGTTCCCTTCTTTTCCATCAAAGGCAACACCTTAAGGGTTATGGCGATATTTCCGAAGAAATTAACTTCCATAACTTTTTGGTAAATCGATAATGGCGTGTTTCTCACCCAATCCTTGTAATCGATGCCTGCATTATTGATCAGAACATCTATCCCGCCGCATCGGGCCATGACCTTGGCGACCTTTTCATCAACGGTATCGAACTGGGTAATATCAAGAGGGAGCACCATGGCGTTCTCCGGGTACTTTAATTCACTTTTGACTTTATTCAAGACAGCTTCTCTTCTTGCAGACAAGACGACATAAGCGCCCCTGGCATTGTATTCTCTGGCCAAGGCCTCACCGATGCCCGAAGATGCACCCGTTATCCAGACGACTTTTTTATTCAGCATGACGTTTTTCTCCTCTACAGTCATTTTATACTCCTTTTCAGATACCACCTGGTTTTTCCGAGGCTCAGCATTCGGGTCGCTATATCGGGAGGCTCAGACAGAAGGTGCTTCCGTCTGATGAGGTCTTGACGCTCACATCCCCGCCGTGGGCCTTGGCGATCGCCATGACCAGGCTCAGGCCGAGGCCGCTTCCCGGTGTGGACCGGCTGAGGTCGCCACGGTAGAAGCGTTCGAATATATGAGACATATCCTTTTCGGATATTCCAGGTCCGGTATCGGTTACTGAAATTGCCATCCTGCCATCTGCAGATCGTGCGCTTACGCATATCTCACCGCCAGAAGGCGTATATTTGACCGCATTATCGATCAGGTTGGCGACAGCCCTCTGGATCATGGCCTTGTCAGCTGAAATGCAGGGGAGTGTGTCAGGATTAAGCAGGACAAGAATGATCCCCCTGTCCTGGGCAAGCGCACCGTAAATATCAACAATATCGCCGAGAATCTCATTGATATCCACCTCTTCGGTGTCAAGCCCCGTCAACCCGGCATCTGTCCGTGCTATATCGAGCATGGTGTTTATCATCGAGACCATCCTGTCGCATTCCTCGATCACGTTGCCTGCCATATCCCTGTATTCGGTAAGATTCTGCGAGCCTGTAAGGGTCGTTTCTGCAATTCCCCTGATTCTTGTAAGAGGGCTTTTAAGGTCATGAGCTATGTTGTCCGTTACGGCCCTCATATCGTTTATAAGGGCCTCAATGCGCTCGAGCATATCATTGAAGGCCGTTGCAAGTTCAGCTATCTCACGGCCTTCATTCCCCACGGGAACCCTTCTTGAAAGCCCTTCTGTCCCGATGATCCCTGCCGTCTTTGTTACTCGTTCGACCCCGCGCATCGCCTTTTTTGCAACGAACCATGCAGCTAGGGCTCCTATCATGAGAATCAGCGAGAAAGCGGTTGAGAATATCTCCCTGAAATCTTCCATGACCTCGTCATTGTCTCTCACCGTTCTTCCTGCTGCGATGAATGAGCCGTCCTTCAAATGCCTGATGATTACCCTGACCTTGTGTTTTCGTTCTTCAACCTTGAGTGTGGTAAAATTTTCTTCGTTCTTCATGCCTTTTGCTTTTTTTGACAAGGCCTCTGCAGCCCCTTTCCATGGATTCATGTCAGTTTTCAGAACGGGATCGGCCTTATTATCCAGAAGCATAACGAACATCCTGTCAACGCCCTCGTATTTTGTCTGCCTGTTGATTTCCTCGTTAAACAGAGGTCTGTTCCCCGATTCGTAAAGGAGCCCCAGGTCGGACGCCTGTTTTCTTAAAAGCTCGTCAAGCCTTGCCTGAAGGTTGGATGCGAGCCCTATGTAAAGAACGCCGAATGCCGCGGCTGAGACAACGACGAAGGCTGCGACATAGGAAAGGGCGATTTTCAGGGCAACGCCCGATATTATGGAAGGCTTTCTACTCAATCATGTACCCCGCGCCGCGGATTGTCTGGATAAGCTTGTGTTCGTGGTCTCGGTCGATCTTGTCCCTCAAGTGGCATATCCTTGCCTCGACAACGTTTGTCTGGGGGTCAAAATTATAATTCCAGACATTTTCAATGATCATTGTCTTTGAAATGACCCTGCCCTTGTTTCTGACAAGGTATTCAAGCAGTGCGAATTCTTTTGTCTGAAGTTCTATCTCAACCCCCGCCCTGAAGACCTTTCTTTTTATAAGGTCAAGAGTCAGGTCTGATATGCTGAGCGTTGTAGGTTCCGCGGATGTCGAAGCACGCCTGAGAACAGCCTGAAGTCTTGCAAGAAGTTCGGAAAATGCGAAAGGTTTTGGAATATAGTCATCACCACCCGCCTGAAGTCCTTTTATGCGGTCCTCGGTCGAACCCTTTGCGCTTAAAAAAATGACCGGGGTCGTGTTTCTGTCAGCCCGCAGACGTTTCACCACGGATATTCCGTCGAGCAGCGGCAGCATTATATCAACTACCGCCGCATCATAAGATGCCGTCTGCGCCATGAAAAGGCCGGTTTCTCCGTCAGGCGCATGGTCCGCCAGATATCCGGCCTGCGTGAGGCCTTTGATTATGAATGATGCTGTTTTCACATCATCTTCAATTACAAGGACTTTCATTCTTTATTTCACCGTTTTTACAGGGGATTCGGGAATGATATAAGCAAGTCTTGCGTTTTTTCTACCTATTCGCTTGTCCAGCACCACATCGACCTTATACAGCTTCCTGATTTTCCGCGTTATGTCTTCTTTGCGGCTGTCGGCCCAGATATAATATCCTTCTTCGGTAATATGATCGGGTTTCGGAACGTTCCTGAAATGCCTGCCGGTTATCATTGGCATCACGCCTTCAAACACCTCGTCATCAGCAAGCAGGATTATTTCGTTGCCATGAGAAACGCTGAGGGCTTTTTCAGCAAACGGCAGAAAATCCTCCCCGGGCTGTCTGTATATGTAGAAAACAAACATGGCCGAGGCCATCACCATGCAGACCGAAATGCACAGAGCGAGGTTGGACATCTTCAGTCCGCTGAACCTGTATATGTATACAAGGCTGCCGATGGATATTATACCCATGATTATTCCCCAGAAAGGCACACCCATGAATAATCCTGCAAGCGGAACCAGTGCTGCGGCTGCAGTAAGGGCCCATGTGATCTTTATCATGAGTTCCTCCCATTTTTTCTGTGGCGGAGACGACAGCCATGAAGCGATCATACAGGCTATTGCAGGACCGAGTGGCGCCAGATAAAGCCCTCTTTTTGCCGATGAAGCCGAAAGCAGCAGCAGCGGTCCTATAAACCAGGGGAGATAGCTGTCGTTTCTGAAATTCTTAAATGATGCAATGAAAGCGGGTATTCCAACAAGCGTCCATGGGATCATCTCGGAGGGTATTTTGGGCAGATAATAGAAAGTTCCGTGCATATGTCCGAGAGCAGCACCTTCAGGCGCGCCTGTAAAACGCATGATGTTGTTTACGACTATCACTTCCCTTACGAATGACCACCCTCCGCTGTTATAGAGAAGGGCGGTCCATGCACCGATGGGCAGAAGGAAGAATATGAGCGCGATATGGGGTTTCGATCTGATGATAAGCTTGAAATCACGTTTTATGATGATATCCACAAGGATGGCGGATGCTATCATTGCCGGCCCAACAAAGCCCTTTGCCATGAATGCCGCTGCCGCACCGGTGCCCAGAAGCATGGAATCAGTCCATTTCCCCTCGCGGGTTATTCTGAACCACGCTATCATGGAAAGCGCCACACCGAACACGAGGGCAATGTCGACGATTATCCAGCGCGATTGATCGAAAAACTGCCAGAGGGTGGAAAGCACGAGGCAGGCCATAGCTGCGGTAATATCCGATGTCCTTTTCCTTATGCCGAAGAAGATTGTAACCAGGGTAAGGATTGAAAAGAATGTTGAAGCAAGTCTGAAAGGCAAATCGTCGGTGGTGCCGAAAATTTTCCCGAATGAAGCCGCGACCCAGTAATAAAGCGGGGGTTTTTCGAGGAATGGGACACCGTTGAGCCTGGGGACGACAAAATCACCGGTTCTGGCCATCTCTGAACATATGCCTGCCATATAAGGCTCGTCGGGACGCCATATGCCGTGATTTATTCCGGGCAGAAGTATAAACACCAGTGCCCCGAGGATGAAATACCAGGTTTTTTTGTCGATCTTTTCCATAAAACATTCTCCAAGTTAGACTGAAATTAACATATAATAAATTGACAAGGCAAATTGCATATTGGTAATCTTGGCGGATGAATAATAATTATAAAGCCATTGTCATCGGTGCAGGCCCTGCAGGACTGGGAGCGGCGCTTGCCCTTTCCCGTGCGGGAATTGAAGTGGATATTTATGAGAGACAGAAGGAAATCGGCCTTCAGAGAAGGGGAGAGACCATACGATTCAGCCCTGAAATGGAGGCCCTGCTCGGAAAAGGTTTTTTCGAATCGCAGACGATCCACAAAATAAACAAACGCCGCTACTATTCCCATTCGGGCAAAAAGCTGGTTGACCGGACGATATCCGAATATAACCTGATCATCGACTGGCAGTGTTTCATCAGGGCCATTGCAGCAGTGGTTGAGAAATCCGGGGCAAGGATTAATACCGGGACCGCTGTTGAAGGTATCGTGATTGAAAAGGGAAGGGCCAGGATGGTGAGGCTTTCCGGAAGGGATTGTCCGGCTGATCTTGTATATTCCTGCGGCGGCATAGACGATCTTTCTTCAATCCTTGCCGGAATTGACCGCTCCAGACTGGACAGGCCCGCCGCAAAATGGATTCTTAAAAACTATGGCGGCCCTGAAGACAGGCTGGAGTATCATTTCCATGCGGAAGACGGCAGGCTTGCAGTCGGCTGCATATTTCCCAGAGGCAAGGGGGAAGCGGAAATAATCATCCTGAGCCTGTCGAACAACTGGCTGCCCGAACTTGAAGAATTCTCCTCTTTCCACAAAATCTTCTCCGAGAGGATAAATGGCGCCACAGTCGAATACAGCCTGCGTACATCGATCCCGATGGGCGGGATGATAACCGAATGCATGCCTGCGAAAGGCCTTTTTACGGCAGGAGATGCACTGGGCCATGTACAGGCGAGAGGAGGCAGCGGCATCAGGACGTCTTTCCTGATATCGAATGCATGCGGTGTTGCCGGGGCTAATGCCCTAAGATATGGAAACTGGGACAGGGTCCCGGAGATAATCAGAAAAAATTCTCATATGAAATCGCTAAGAATACATAACTTGATTTTTTCGGAATTAAGAATGCTTATGTTCAGGCCGGCTGCAACCGAGCAGGGGATGGATATCCTCTGGCCGGCTATTTCAGCGGCACTCCGCTGATGCGGTATAAAACCGGTTATGCCTTATCTGTTGCAGGATGATTTAACTTCTTTAAAGGGGGATAAAATGAAAGGCAGATTTTCAGTCATATTTGTCATGCTGATCGTTTCATCGATTCTAAGCGGGTGCGGGATTTTCATAAAAAATATACCGAAGGGTGAAATCGCAATCCCATGCCCGAACGGCGAAGACCACATGATAAAGGTCGGCGGTATTAATTTTCATTATACTGAATACCCTGCTGCGGGCCAGAAAGTGCTTATGGTACATGGATTCGGTTCGTCGACTTATTCATGGGAGAAAACGGCCCCTGTTCTTCAGGCAAAAGGAATGCACGTCTATGCAATCGATATGAAAGGGTTCGGCTGGTCTGACAAACCCAGGGCGTCCCGTGATGTCAAATATGATCCGGTTACGCTTATGGAGGAAGTTAGAGCCTGCATGGATGCCATGGAACTCCGGAATGTGATCTATGTCGGCAACTCACTGGGCGGTGCCGTGGGGATTCTCATGGCGATGGAGCATCCCGAATACATCAACAGCATGGTGCTTCTGGACCCGGCAGGCTATCCCCAGAAAAAGCCTCTTATCATACGTCTGGGGGCGGTGCCCGGGGCAGTCTGCTCGATAAAGACGCTGTTCGGTAAATGGGTGGTGAAATGGAACCTGAAGGAAGTATTCTACAACAAGGACTGGGTGAGCCGGGATCAGATAGACAATTATTATGCAAGGCTTATAACTGAGGGTGCGATTGACGCTCAGGCATCAATAATAACGCAGCTTGATTTCGATTATTTCAAACCATACCTCAAGCGCATTCCTTCAATCGGACAGAAAACCCTGCTCGTATGGGGAAAGGAAGATGAATGGATTCCGCTCAACGTGGGCTATCAGTACAGGCACGACCTTCCGAATGCAAACCTAACAATAATTCAGCATTGCGGGCATACGCCACAGGAGGAACTGCCGAATGTAACAGCCAGTCTGATACTTGATTTTATTGATGAAAAGATAACAAAAGATATGACGATCGGACCATATTCAAAAGAAAACAGATAACAGCAGGGAGAGAAAGTTATGAATTACGGACTTGAAGATAAGGTTGTTCTTGTTACAGGAGGAAGCCGTGGCATTGGGCTCGAGATGGCGAAGACCCTGCTCGGCCAGGGAGCAAAAGTTGCGATTTGTGGAAGGAAAAAAGAAGGCCTCGACGCGGCAGCGGCTCTTCTTAATGGGGGCGAACGGCTCATTCAAATTCAGGCCCATATAGCGCAGGAAGCCGACGTCGAAAGGATGTTCGATGAAATCACCGCATGGTCTGGCGGCCGCCTTGACATACTCATAAACAATGTCGGAATGAACCTTCTGACCGCATCGATTGCAGATACCGAACCAGCGGTCTGGCAGAAGATAATCGATTCGAACCTGGGCGGCACGTTTCTGGTTTCCCGCAAGGCTGCAAAAATAATGAAGCCTCAGAATAAGGGCTCTATCGTCACAATCACATCCGTTGCAGGCAGAAAGGCCTCTCCGGGCATGGGGATTTACGGAACGGCAAAGGCGGCGATAGAGATGCTTACAAAGGTGCTGGCAAGCGAACTGGCCCAGTACGGTATAAGGGTCAACGCCGTTGCGCCTGCCATGGTCAGGACCGATTTTTCAAAACCCTTCTGGTCTAATGCCGACATACTGGCCCAGATCACTAAAGGCATTCCCATGGGCCGCATAGCCGAACCCTCGGAAGTGGTGCATCCCGTGCTTTTCCTGGCCTCGGACGGTGCCAGCTTTATAACAGGCCAGACCCTTGTCGTCGACGGGGGCACCACGGCAATTTGACCATGATAACGCTCGGTATCGACATAGGCTCCATAACGGCAAAGGCGGCCATTCTGAAGGACGGTAAGGTCATCGCCACAATGGTCTCTTTTACGGGCTACAACGCCACACAGGCCGGAAAAAGGATATATGATGATATCCTCGATGAAGCAGGAATAAAGCCGGGGTCAGTGAGCAGAGTGGTGGCAACGGGCTACGGAAGAAATTCCATTGATTTCGCGGACAAGGCCGTTACCGAGATAATATGCCATGCAACAGGGGCGCATTTTCTCAATCCTGAAGTCCGCTCTGTCGTCGATATAGGAGGGCAGGACAGCAAGGCGATCGTGCTCGACGCAGGCGGCAAGGTCAAGGATTTTGCCATGAATGACAAGTGCGCAGCCGGGACAGGCAGGTTTCTGGAAGTGATGGCCAGGGCACTGGAGGTCGATCTCGACAAGTTCGGCGAAACGTCTCTGAGGGCTCAAAGCCCGTCGCATATAAGCAGCCTATGTACGGTATTCGCCGAAAGCGAGGTAATATCACTGATAGCAAAAGGGGAGACCCGCGAAAACATAATAGCGGGCATTCATGAATCGGTCGCCTCACGCGTCGCTGCACTTGCAAACAGGGTTGGAGTGAAGAAGCCTATCATGATGACAGGAGGCGTTGCAAAGAACATAGGCATTGTAAAGGCGCTTGAAGCGAAGCTTGGACCAATGGAGGTGTTCACGGAAGCACAGGTGAACGGGGCGATAGGTGCTGCAATAATCGCTTCGAGGATTTAAGTTTTAAAAAATATCAACCGAATGAGTTAAGAATGAATAAGCTTGGAAGGATATTCACAAAAGGCATGTTGCAGACCATTATAATAATAGTGGCCGGCATCGTAATAGGCCTTACAGTAAACGCTATGCGTCCTGACAAGGTTGAACTGACCGGTGAAGGTAAAACGCAGGCCGGACAGTCCGAGTCTCAGATAAAACCTGTTGCCGTACCTGTTGTGAAGATCACCGTCTGGGAAGGATTCAAGGCTTTCCGCTCAGGCAAGGCATTGTTCATCGATGCAAGAAGCGAATATGACTACAACCTGGGGCATATCCCTAATGCCATCAACATACATCCCGGCAAAGGCGACAAATCTGTCAAAGAGAACGAGAAAGACAAATCAAGGCTTATTATCACCTATTGCATCGGTATTGACTGCCCCCTTGCCGAGGAGCTTGCAAAGGAGCTCATGGCAGATGGTTTTACAAATGTCAGGGAAATGCCTGAAGGCTGGGAAGCCTGGAACATGTCAGGCTATCCTGTGGAGTCAGGCAGATGAACATAAAAAGGCTTGTCTATATCCTGGCAAGGCTCTTAATCGGCGGCATGTTCATATATACCGGCTTCATTCATTTTTCGGAACCGGCAGCCTTTGCAAAGGCGATCGATGCATACCGGATCCTCCCGAACGGGTTTCTCGTGAATCTGGCCGCTGCATCCATGCCGCCAATCGAGATCATAGCCGGATTTTTTGTCGTAAGCGGGATATTCATCGAGGGCGGTTCCCTCGCTATCTCTGGCATGCTCCTTATATTTGCGGCCGCCCTTTGTGCAAGCCTCGTACGCGGGCTTGACATTTCATGCGGGTGCTTTACAACAGACCCCGCCGCAGCAAAGATTACCTGGTGGTATCTGCTGAGGGATATCGGGCTTCTGCTGGTATCAGCCGGCATCTTTATTTACCCTGCAATATTTTCGGATAAGAACCAGGCCGGATAATATAAGTGTGAGATTGAGCCGGGATATCCCCGGCAATTTTCGGAGGTTAAATTGTCAGGTGTAATCAAAGGGTTCAGGGAGGTTTTAGGCTGGGACAGATGCATTGAATGCGGCGAATGCCTTGTAAACTGCCGGTATATGAAACTCTCGAGGCTGGATGCGATAAAGGACATCAAAAAGATAAACCTCGGACTTCATAAAGAATCGATCGCTGCAAGGAAATGCATGAGCTGCTATGCCTGCAACGCATTCTGCCCGAACGACGCGCATCCATATGAAAGAATCCACTACTTCTGGAATGAACGGTATGAAAGGGAAGGTCTTCCTGCAAGGACCAGTTATCTGATGCCCGGAAGATTGCCCAATTTCAGGCAGAGCCTCGCATACACAGAATCTGAAAAGGCCCTTCAGAAAAAATGGTCGATTGAACAGCCACCTGCAAAGACCTGCCTTTATCCGGGCTGCAACCTTCTCTCAATGCCTCTTCTTGCCGAAGGCGCCATATTTGAAGAGCTTCCGGTATGGGGAAGGTGGGACCTTTGCTGCGGAGAGATGTTCTTCAGGATGGGAGCACTCGAGCCGGTCGGAAAGACTGCGGAGTATCTTACCGGATTTTACAGGGGAAAGGATATCGAAGAACTCGTATTTATATGTCCCGCCGGGTACAACATGTTTTCAAATGTGCTGCCGGAGCAGTTCGGTGCCAGTTTTGATTTCAAAAAGACATTCTTTACGGACTGGTTCATAGACAGGATCGAAGACGGGACCTTTAAAATCAGAAAAAAACTCTCAGGCACGGTTGTGATGCATGATTCCTGCCATGCCAGGGTGCTCGGGAAAGATTTCATGCAGAACCAGCGCAGGCTGCTAGAGATGCTGGGGCTTACGGTTGTTGAGACTGAGCAAAATCACGAGCACGGTCTTTGCTGCGGCGTGGCCGCAGGCTGCAACAGCTTCAGTCTTGTCGACCTGGCCATATGCGGCCTCAAAGGTCTGTCAGCGCTGGATAAGTCTGATGCGGATGAAGCTGCAATATACTGCACCGGCTGTCTTCTTACCCTGGGTATATTCAGGCTGACAAACCCTTTCGGCAAGACCCTCAGGCATATTATCGAATATGCAAGAGAGGCGCTTGGCGAAAATGTTAAAAGGTCTAATACGAAAAAGGCTTTACAGATGGCCCTCGGGATCGGCATTAACGCCCTGCCGAAATATCTCGACCCGAGACGCTTTAAAATGTGAGGGTATATGAAGGAAGAGCGTCTGATGAAACTCGAACTGCCTCCCATAGGAATCAAGCTGCTTGATGATAAACTTTATGAAGAGTTCAAGGAAACGGTTATTTTTTCAGGGGTCTCATACTGTCAGGGTATATTCGGTGCGACCTTCGGCATGGAACTTATATTGAATTCCGGCTCGATAAAAATATGCAAATGGTCGCCTGTTGTGCTCGGGTTCAAAGAGCCGGCAAATGATTTTGAAAAGACGATCGAACCTCACCTTGAACATCTTTCCATAAAGGGCATATACATGGCGCCGCTTCACCTTTTCAAGAAAGGCGTAACACCTGACGGCGTGATCATAAGGACGAATCCGGAGAACTACAGAAGGATAATAGAACTGCTCGGCTGGGAGAGCTTCATCGACCCTGAAAAGTACAAGCAGGACCAGACGTCTCTCAATACATTCAGGATGAAACCTCCCACAGGCCTGTCCGCAATTTCGATCAAATATATCAACCGCACGCTTTCACTGCTCAACAGGTTCACTCTCTGGCACAGGTTCACCACGTTCATATTCAGGAGTGATTTTATAACGAAAATCTTCGATAAGTTCATCACGCGCTACATGGCCAACATGAGCATGTGCAGGAACAGTTTTGTAATACCATGGCAGAACGGAAAGGCAAACATCAGCTACTACTGCACGGGCGGAGTGGCATGGGGAAAGAACGAACCGGATGACATGACCTCGGGCTTCCCGTATGAGACATACCTCAAGCTTGAACCTCATCTCGACTATCCGGGAAAACTGCCTGACGACCCGAGGCTGAACAGGCTTGATAAGGTCAGAAAGCGTCTTCTTGAAGCTGCAAAGGCCAAAGGCTATACGATGGCGCCGTCCTACGGTAAAGAGGCATAGGTCATGGAATTCAAACCTTTCTCAAACGAAGACAATCCGTTAAGGCGATTTCTGCTCTTTGTATTCGCCAGATATATCGAGATTCCGCTCCTGCTGCTTTGCTATCAGCTTCTGCGCGGTAAATGGAAAAGGGTGGGGCAGATAGGCTGGTTTAAAAAAATTGCAGGGATAGCCCTGGCAAGGCCTTTCGGATATCTTGGAGATTCTGCCAGACCCATTCCTTATGACGAGCTTATAAAGCTTATCGACGCGCAGGACGGTCCGATTGCGGTAGGCCCTTGCAGGTGCAGGATAGGACACAAGGCGTGCAGCCATCCCATGGAAACAGATATGGTCTTCAGGACAGGATATTACGCGTGGATGAAGGCGTTCCCGAAAGACTACCGGCAGATATCAAAGGAAGAGGCCAGGGCGATAATCAGGTCCTGCCATGAAAAGAAGATGTTTCACATGGTCTTTATCCATTGTCCGGTGAACCTGTACAATGAATACGCCATCTGCAACTGCTGCATATGCGGGTGCGTGCCCTACATAATCAACCGTGAGCTTGGTCAGCTCGATTACCCGCTTATCGACGGTTTTTTTACGGCTCAAACCGACAGGGAGAAATGCAAGGACTGTTCTAAGTGCATAGAGATATGCCCGTTTGAGGCCAGAAAACTCGTGGACGGGAAAAGTCTCACTGCTGAAAACTGCTTCGGATGCGGACTCTGCATATACGAATGCCCTGAAAAGGCGATTTCGATGAAGAAGCTGAGGGAACCGATCCTGGAAAGAGACCCGGCTGGCAATGCCCCTTCAGGCTACAGACCTCGGTTATATAAACAGCATGAGGATTATTCGGAAAAGCTGAAATAACGAAAACTCTTTCCTGTCCTTATGCGCTATCAGGCAGGGGTCGATGTGATGATACTGGCGTTCCGGTATTTCGGCCTGTTTGCCATTTTCTGAATACCCTCGATCATGTCCGCGCCGAGCGATTTTGTAAACAGATTGACGACAAAGGCCGGAATGCTGCCTCCGGGGTCCGCCATTGCCTGGCAGATGACAAGGGTGAGGTCATTGCCTCTGGGAATAAGTGTATACTGGGACACCACCCTTTCCATCCTGACTACATTAGCCTGGAACCTGTAATCGCTGTCTATGCTTTCAGACCTGCAGTAGATACTCCCCGACGCCTTGTCTATCGTCCAGACGCTCTTCACCACGCAGTCCCTGTCGTTCATGAAAGCGGGCATTCTGGTCCTGTTGTATATATAATGGACATCGGCCGTATTCTTAAGCCCCGGAATATCCGCATATGAGGTTTCCGCGCATCCATAGACATATTGAGGGCGGGCCGAGACATCTCTTAAAAGGGCCTCGATTGAGGCAATCGGGGCATTCACCATACCTGCCGAATATATTTCATAGACGCCGCTTGCGGATTGCCTGCTGTAGCTTACGATACCTTTTGATTCGCCTGTTTTGGACCACTGGCCGTTCAGAGCGAAAAGAGGAAGGCATTGCAGAAGAACAAGGGGCGTAATTAAAAGCATAAAACCGTAAATTCTAGTTTTCATATTATCCTCATCGCAGATTTCATTAATAATTTTTTCGGCATGAAACCCGATTACTTTAGGCGTTGGAATAATAAAAGATGACGCCTTAAGGGAACAACTGATACAGCCGATAATTATATAAAGAGCTTAAATCTAAGTAATTGGCGGGGGTATGGGTGTCATGTTCAAGGCATTTTCAAGAACAGGCTTTTTCGCTGGTATAAGCGGATATTTTATGGGCAGGACGCCTCAGGCTCAAGGAAACCAACTGATGGGGGGCTCGCATATGTATATGCAGAATCATGGGAAGATATATTTCTTTGCTGTTGTGCTAATATTCATTTGTCAGATATTCACGGGATGCAGTTCTTCGAGCAGCAATGATACGCCAGGAATTAACCTCACTAATGACGCCGATCACGACGGCCTTCCTGATGAGCTTGAATCCTCGGTCGGCGATATTCTCTCAATGACGGACGGAAGTGTTAATGCCGACAAGGCGGATATGATGATCGATGCCTATGAGAAATTTGGTGACAGGCTTCCATACTCCAGGAAAGTCAGAGCGATTCAGCAAGAGATAGCCGACCTTTATGCCTCATATGAGGCATTGCCTGTTGATGAAAAAACAGAAGAAGCGTTTTTACGTCTGAAGGAGCAGCTCGAAATAAAATTTCAGGAGCTTTCTGAAGATAAGACATATGCTGTCATCCAGGATTACATGGAAGAAATTCTCAAGAGTGCTTCCGGGGATCCTGCAACGGAAGCCTGGGCGGGAAATGAGAAATGGGACAGCCTGAGGCGCGGCGACGTAATGCTCATAAAGAGCCCGGACCTGGACTGGCATCAGCGGTTCTATGTCTGGAAATATTCACATGCCGGAGTCTATAACGGCAACAATCTGGTCTATGAAGCAATCGGTGAGGGTGTAGCCTTGAGACCCCTCTCCAAATGGAAAAAAGAGGGCGTCTATGTCGGTCTTGGACGCAGCAACGTAAAAAGTGAATCGGAAGTCTGTGCGAAACTTGACGAACTATACGGTACTTTCGGTGACGGTAACACAACCGCCTACAATTACATTATCCCCATGAAAACAAGCTGCGTGAATATGCTCAAATTCAAGGACGCACCCAGATACAGGGAAAATGCGCTGTACTGCTCGCAGCTTGTATGGTGGCTGCATAACTATCTTCTGGGGTATGACATAGACAGCAATGACGAAAGGTATTACATGGCCCTCATCGCACAGGTCCCGCTTGCAAGATATCTGGTCAATGTCCTGCTGATACCTGGTGTTCTGCCGGATGAGATTGCTCTTTCGCAATATATCGACATGTATGCAGTAGGTCCCAATATAACAGCCGTCGTTAAACCTTCGGCTATCACATGCTCATCACCCGAACCTCTGGAATCAGGAAGGAAGATCACTTTCACGGCAAAAGGTGCATCTTCACCGGACGGCAGGGAAATCGAATACAACTTCAAGGTGGAAACCTGTTCAGACGGCAGCTGGAGTATAATGAGCAATAATTGGCAGACCGGGTCTTCCTTATATTTAATACTTCCTGAAGGACAGGGTATAGAGAACGTATCAATAAGCGTTCGGGTCAGGGAAAAGGATGTACAGGGAAGCGAATCCGGCTGGTACAGCCACTCTTACAACGTAGAGGAATAGCAGCCGGAACCGATGAAAGGATTTTACAGAAAGGGGGCCGGCGGAGTAATTGAGTTTTTATTCCTGTCGGTACTGCTTGTTTCTATGCCTGTCGACGTTACTCATGCCGCAGGCAGATCACTGGATAAGGCTTATCTTTATATCCTCTCTTCCGGAAAGAACGGGGCGTCCGGGGTCAATACTCTATCAATTGTTGATGCAGATTCAAAAAAGTCAAAAGAATTGTTCCGCCTGGAAAAGGGCAATGTCGGAACCCTCAGCCTGGACCCCTATGGCCGTTTCTGGGCGGGCTACTCTTCACCTGACGGCCGCAGGGAAAACCGTGTGCAGGTATTCAAACCTGACGGGTCGTTTTCAAAAATAATCAAAACAGCAGGCAATCCTGAAGCGGGGTTTGTGTTTTCCAGAGGAAGGGTGTTTATAGCATGCACACAAAACGGTTTTTCCGGAGCTATAGATGTTTTTGATCAGACTACCCTGAAGAGGATCAAAACCATAAAACTTTCATCTAAAATAAAGGACAGCCCCTATTATCTGAGCGCAATAGCCGGTGACGAAAGGCGTATAATCGTAGCAGGCATGACATCCGGCCCTGATAAAAATCTTAATTACTGCATTATCAAGGTCATCAACCCTGCAAACCTCTTGATAATCAATCAGACAGACGCCCTTGCCGGTGTGGATATATGGTGCATTATCCCTCACAGAGGAAAGTTTATTATGTTGAACTCGGCCCCTGCAGGAAAATCCGATAAAAATGTATCAAATATGCTGGTTATGGGAGAGCACGGCAAGATAGATGGAACATCCTTTGTTCAGTCTCCACTTCTTGGTGTGATTAAAGACAATACGCTTTATGCCTACCACAACCCTGCATTCAACTCCATTTCCACTAACCCTTCAAGGATGTTAAGCGCCTATAATCTAAGGACCGGGAAATATCTTTCATGGAAACTGCCGGACAGATGGAACTGTTCCGGCATTGCGGCGGTTGAAGACAGGTTACTGCTGTTGAATTCCGAAGCGCCTGACAAAAAAGCCAGGGGGATTTATGCATTCAGTCTTAAGGATAATAAACTTTCTCTTATGATGAACATCCCCGCTGCAAAAAGAATGCTTTTTGAAAAATAGTTCCCGATTCAGTTCATGAAATCGGAAAGAGCCTGAGCCATGCCATTTTCGACTATCTCTTTCATGAAAACCGCCACCATTACAGAAAACTGTGGAATATCATTAAGGTCAGCACCCCAGAAGTCTTTCCTTGAGAGGATATTCCGTGTAATCTTTCCTGTATCGGTTGAATCCTGCCAGAGCGTTTTCATTGTTTCGATAACTTCCGGATTGTCGTTCAAGGGGATTGTACCGTTTTCCCTGATGCCCCTGTAGAAGACTAGCAGCGCGGCGAATGAAAAGGCAATCCGCTCAGGGATCATGCCTGTCAGATGGTGATAGTCGATAACCGTCGGCAGAAGTCTGGCCCGCCATTTTGGAAAAGAGTTCAGCATGATGCTTGAAAACCTGTGCACGATGAAAGGATTCATGAACCTGTTCAATACCTCATCGGCAAACTCTTTAGCACCCGGCGCCTTGACTGCGGGGACTATCTCATTGAAAACTGTTTCTTTGACAAAACGGTTTATGAGCGGATTTTCAAGCGCCTCCCTGACGGTGTCGATGCCCATGAGGTATGACACGGGCAGCATGGCCGTGTGCGTGCCGTTTAATATCCTCACCTTGCGCTCACGGTAGGGTCTTATGTCGTCGGTGAATATGACATTGAGGCCTGCCTTTTCAGCAGGGAATTCCGTTCTGACTTCTTCAGGTGCCTCAATCACCCAGAGATGAAAAAACTCGCCTTCGACCAGCAGTTCATCCCTGTAGCCAAGTTCTGCAAATATGCTTTCAGCTTTTTCCTTGGGAAATCCCGCCACTATTCTGTCAACGAGAGTCCCGCAGAATATGCATTTTCTGCCCAGCCATGCATCAAAACCGTCCTTGAGACCCCATAAGGTTGCATAATTGAGGACGGCTTTTTTTAGCTCGTTTCCATTATCTTCGATAAGTTCGCATGGAATGATTATGAAACCATTGTCAGGAAGATTCCTGAACCTTCTATACAAGAGTCTGGCGAGCCTTCCGGGAAAGGTAAGGGGTTTCTCATACGGGTCTGTTTTATCAAAAGAAATCCCAGCCTCTGTCGTGTTCGATATGATGAAGCGCAGATCGGGATTATCCGCCAGCGCCAGAAATGCATCGAAATCATCCGGTATCGAAAGTGCCCTTGTCACGCAGCTTACCAGGTCATGACTGGTTTCTGGTTTGCCGTCAACAATACCGGTGAGCCTTACTGTAAAGAGGCCATCCTGTTTTTTGAATGTCTCGGCGGTTTTACCCGATGTGGATTGGCAGACGACAACGCCCGTATCAAATCCGGCGCATTTATTCATTTTATCTATAATCCAGTCTGCAAAACCTCGCAAAAAAACGCCGGTACCGATCTGGATTATCCGTTCCACCATCGTTGCACTGTGGTTTATTGATCTGTTGAGCTGTTCCATAAGAATCCCCTTTCTGACATGTCGACTATTAAACCATTATGGTTGACATTTCCAGTCCATCGCCTGATATCATTTTTGTTGATTGGAAAAGGAGAATCACAGATGAGCGGCGAATACATACACGGATACGACGGAAAGGAAAACGAAAGACTAAACGATCAGGCGAATACACTGGTCGAATTGCTGCATTCAGATACCTTTTATCCTGCCGGGAGCAAGGTTCTGGAGGCAGGCTGCGGGGTAGGGGCGCAGACCGTGACACTGGCGCTGAAAAGCCCGGATGCGGTTTTCACATCAATCGATATTTCTCAGGCCTCTCTTGATGAGGCTGAAAAACGCTGCAATGCATTGGGATATAAAAATGTAACATTTAAACAGGCGGACATCTTCAACCTGGAGTTCAATCCCGAATCATTCGATCATGTATTTGTGTGTTTTGTTCTCGAACACCTGAAAAATCCTGTCGAGACCCTGACAATATTAAAAAGACTTATCCGGCCGGGTGGTACTATTACCGTCATCGAGGGAGACCACGGCTCGGCATACTTTTATCCGGACAGCGTTTATGCACACAAGGCGATTGCATGCCAGGTCGAACTCCAGAGACGCGCCGGAGGCAATGCAATGATAGGCCGGGAGCTGTACCCGCTGCTAGTTAAAGCGGGGTTTAAAGACATCTGTGTTTCACCAAGGATGGTCTATGTGGATTCGTCCAGCCCCGGTCTCGTTGAAGGATTCACGAAAAAGACCTTTACGGCCATGATAGAAGGCGTGCGCGAAAAGGCCGTCTCAGATGGGCTAATTAATGCGGCTGATTTCGACCGGGGAATAGCCGACCTCTACAGGACTTCGGAAAGCGACGGCGTCTTCTGCTATACATTTTTCAAGGCTTTTGCAGTAAAGTAAAAAACTCAATTCTTACTTCCTTATAATATGTATTGGCTGCAATCTGAGCTTTGGCTGAGATGCTTTTTCATTTGCTCTTCGACAGCTGCAGACAAAGCCGAATGAATAGTGTTTAAGACGGATCAGCCGTTTTGTTTCCTCCAATATGTAAGCTTGATCGTCAGCTCAGGTAGATTTCAATTCTGAAAAAACGCCTGACTCCAGGCCGATATAATGGAATAGGTAAAGTATTTGCTTGCCCGCAGGGCATAAAAGAAAATATTTTTTTTCTGCGCCAGTTTCTTTTCCAGAAGAAAGTTCTGAAACTCGGTAAGAATATCAATTTTGTTTGCATTGGACAATTTACTCATAATATCACCGTAGTGTTTTTAGTTCTTATTAAAGTAAAATACCCGCCGATTTAAGTTTGAACAGGTTGATATTATGGCATTATATCTCTTTTCATTTGCTGTTAATTGAAGTACAATTTTAGAAAATATTAACATGAACTAAGACCAAGTATAGAGCTTGATAAACAAGGTTTTATCAAAACAATAATAATCCATATTCATGTTTCGAGCGCTAAACCACATCAAGGGGCATGGGTGCCTCATTTTACTGAAAGAGGGAAAATGGCGCTTAAAACTCTTCTCCAAGATGGCGAAGAGGGCCACAGATTTGACGTGAGACTTGACTCATTTTTTGATGAGCACGGGAATAAAGTACTGACATTGTATGATTTAACATCTCAAGGTTATGGCAATGTAAATCAAGATACAAATAAAGCTTATGCAACATTTTTTTAAGCAATCTATTTATCATGGTTGAAGGCATTCTTGCTGAGATACGAGGGCTTGAATACGAAATTCCATTTGATTATTACACACGAGAGGTAAGAATTACTTACGATAGCGAACATAGATTTGTTATCAATGATGAAAATGGAAATGTCCTCACGTTTTTGACAGATAAAATGTTAAAAACGTTTTCTTTTAATTAAACAATAACAAACAAATCCAGCCGACGGCTTACAGCCGTGGCTGATACGCATGTTGAGCATCAATAGGATTGACTATACAACATCGATCATGTTATCGTAGCACAAATAAGATCGATGGAGGTTTTGGCATGCAAATGGTCACGGTGTCACCAAAATATCAAGTCGTTATACCTAAAACCGTCAGGGAGGCATTGAAGCTTCAACCAGGCCAAAAAATGCAAATAGTTGAATATGCCGGACGCATTGAGCTTATTCCGGAACGCGACATCAAAGAACTTCGCGGGTTTCTCAAGGGTATCAATACAGAATTCAAACGGGAGAAAGACAGAGTATGAATATTGTAGATTCTTCAGGCTGGCTCGCATACTTTGCCGATGAGCCTAATGCCAAGCATTTCCTGCCCCCACTGAGCGATTCGGATTTGCTTATTGTTCCAGTTGTGACGATATACGAAGTTTTTAAAGTAATTTTGAGGGAGTCCAGTGATAATGAAGCATTACAGGCAGTCATTGCCATGCAGAAAGGAAAGGTAGTGGATCTAAACGCATCATTGGCAATATCGGCTTCAAGGTTAAGTTTGGAAAATCAATTACCAATGGCTGACAGCATCATTCTCGCAACGGCGCAAGAATTCAAAGCAGTTATATGGACTCAAGATTCAGACTTTAAAAATATTCGCAATGTAAAATACTTTCCAAAAAAATAATGCTCAACAAGGTTAATATAGCCGATCGCTACGCTCCGGCTGATTTTTTCGTTATCATCTCCATAAAGGATCTTCATTTAAAGTCAGCTGAAAAATATAATTTGCCGCTGCTGATATGCACTGTTAGAGAATTTGTCAGATCAGATCCAGTTATCTTACAAATTACAATATGAGCCGCATGGGTATCATCGGAGATTTTTTGAAACTGGATTTTTCATAAAGCTTTTGTGCCGACTCATTGTTCTTGTCGGTTAAAACAGTGATCCTCAGGCATCCTTTCTCCCTTGCGCAGTCAATTGCCTTGTCAAGCAGCCTGGAGCCTAGACCGCGGCACCTGGCTCCCGGTTCGATGATCATATCTTCCAGAATGGCTGTCTTGCCACCAAGCGCGGTTGAGACAAGAAACAGCAGGCTGACACAGCCTGTTATGCAACCCGATTCCTCAATGACCAGGAAGAGGCCTTTGTGAGGGTCTGATACAATCTCTGAAACGCCTCTTTTCTGCATTTCATAATCCGGTTCAAACTCGACCTCCTGCTCGAAAAGAAGGGCAAGCAACCGGCAGATGTCTTCGATGTCGCCGGGATCCGCCTCACGTATTATAATATTTCTGTTTTCTTGCATGGCTCACTACTCATTGAATCCATTTTACGTCCCTGTATATCCCATCCCAGAACATGTATTCAAGATTCATCGAGGTCTTGAATGCCTGCCTCATTTTCAATCTGTTTTCATCAGTAGTGTTTTCCATGTAGCCGCCCAGAAGATCGGTGAAGGCCTTGGTTTCACTCGACTCCCATTTGACCGGCGTATATCCTTCGATCCATTTTGCATACTTGTTATCGGGCGAGGGTTTGGCCTTGCTCATGTCGCCGCCCAATCTGTAGTATACCCAGTCGCAGGGCAGCATTGCGGCCAGGCCGGTCTCGAAGGGTTCTAAACATGCAGTCTTTATCAGGTATGATACGTACAGCTCAGTCGAAGGAAGAGGTGAAACATTCGCCAGTTCGGTCTTTGAAATGTTGAATTGTTTGATATACACGTTGTGGACATTTCCGATCTCATCATCGATTGCCTTGATTGTAGAGACGATAAAGGCGGACGCCTTGTCGTCAGGGGCTTTCGAAAGAAGGATGGCGAATGCCTTCCTGTAATACTCGAGATAGATATAGTCCTGGATTATATAGTTCTTGAAAATATTCTCATCGAGCGTTCCCTTGATAAGTTCGCTGTTAAACGGCATATGCAGGATTTTCTGGTAAAGGTCCTCATTTTCCTTGAACATCTCATCCGTCAGACTTGTCGCATGGGAAGGGATGTTGTGGAACAAAATGATCAATAAAATTAAAAACACTGTTCTTGATCGGAAATTCCCGGTCATGAGATTCCTCCTGTTCATATGTGGTTTTTTATAAATCCTGCGATCTCATTGAGGGCGTCGCTTGCTTCGGGAAAGAGAGGCGCGCATACCGGATAGCAGTGAAAAAGCCCGTTGCCGATCCTGAGCGTCACATCGACTCCCGCTGCCGAAGCTTTATTCGCAAAATCGGCCGAGTCGCTCAGAAGCATTTCATTGCCTCCTGCGAAAAGAAGAAGACGGGGCAGCTCTGAAAGATCGCCGAACAATGGAGATATCAGAGGGTTCACAGGGTCGTTGCTGGCTGCATAATATCTGCTGAAGACGTTCAGGGCTTCTTTCCTGCAAAAGGCGTCAAGCTCGGCGTTGGTTTTCCGTGACTCAACGGAGTTTGTCAGGTCGGTCCATGCGGACAGTGTTATGCCTGCAGCCGGAAGGGAGATATCCTTGTCCTTCAGTGCCAACATTGTAGAGAAAACGAGATTGCCGCCTCCGGAATCGCCCATGAATATGATCCTGCCCGGTTCTATTCCCGTATCGAGAAGATATCCGTAGGCCTTCAGGCTGTCATTGAGCCCCTTAGGGAACGGGTTCTCGGGTGCAAGCGCATAATCGAAGACGAGCGCGGGTCGAGAGCTTGCCTTTACGAACTTGGCGACGATGCCGCGATAAGCGTTAACCGAACCCATTACGAGGCTGCCCCCGTGAAAGTACAGTATGGCGCAGTCCTTTCCGGCACCCGGCGGGATGATCCATTCCGCGTTCAGGCCGTCGATATCGACCTTTTCAGTGGTAAAGCCTTCGGGCAGCTTCCCGAAGAACGATGCGCCCCTTTCCACCTCTTCACGAAGCTTCTTTATTGATGTCTCATCAGTTACGACGGAAGTCCTTTTAAGCCTGAATTTTAAAAGGTACCTGTATTTCAGCATGAAGACGAAAATCCTGCTTCTGATACTTGGCATGTCGCTTTCCCCTTATTTGCTTCGCAAACGCATGTCGTCCAGTATCCGGTCGACGGCTGCCGGACACGCCCAGTGTATGATGTCTCCCTTGGCCCAGAATACGTCGAACTCGCCGCCTACCGACTTGAGCACATCCTGTATCGCAGGCTCGTAAAGGACATACCTGGGCTCATTGAAGCAGCATATGTCGAATTCATTGAGCACCTGAATCTGCGAGCGCTTGTACGAGCCCATTATGTAAAGGTCTTCATAGCTCGCTATGTGGTACATATCAGGCACTACCTGCTTCCAGTCGCCCCAGTTCTTCTTGTAGTGGTCAAAATGCATGGCCATCGGCACGCTGCCTGCAACCGGATAGCTGGCGGTTATGCGCGGATCAATGGCAGCGACTACGGTCGTTGTCCAGCCGCCTCCGGAAAGGCCAACCATGAATATGTTCTTATAGCCTTTTAATTGAGCGAGATTGACCGCTGCAATCACGGGTTCGATGAAATAGCGGACCGGCGATCCTGTGGTCATGTCATAGAGAAATATCATCTCCTCGTGCTGTGTTATGGGAACGCGGCCTATGCGGGGAAGGTCTAACCATACCGGCTCCTTGTTGTTTCCTATCAGTGGCATGTCCACCCTCCAGACGGTGTAGCCGTTGGCCAGGAAGCGCTGAATCGGGACCGCATCGGACATCGTATAGCCGTCATGACCGTCATGGTAGATGATGAGCGACCCGTTGGGAGAAATCGGACGGTAGGCCGTTATGTGAGACGTGAAGCCGTTCTGCTCGTACAGAGGCGATATCGGATTCATTGTTCACCCGGATGTCCGGCTTGTAGTTTACCGGCTCGGAGTATGTAGCATTCTCCGTCATGCCGCCGGCATATTTCAGATCCTGAGAAGCCGATGAATTGGTATTGCCGTTTTTGCATGCTATGATTGAAACGTCGATGAATGCCGTACATATAAGCCGGGAAAAGAATCTCCTCATAATATAAACCTCCCCGCACAGGTTATTGCCGGGCATAAAGTTACATCTGAAAGCCCGGCAAATGATGTCGTTAAGTATATTTGCGATGAGCGTTCATGTCAATTCGACATAATGATCAGATCATTAAGATTATCTCATGGAATACCGATTAATAAATAATAAAATCTCGATGAACATTATAATACAGCAGGAATTATGAATATGAAGTTTTTGAGGATTTTGGCGACTGTGCTGTTTGTGCTTTTGGCAGTATTATCAGCCTGCACAGGCAAAGAGTCTTCAAAAGCAGCACCTGTCGCCGTAAATGGTGTTCTGGATCTGCGGAACTGGAATATCGAAAAAGACGGGCCCGTAAAGCTTCAGGGACAATGGGATTTCTATTGGAAAGACTTTGTTTCTCCTGATGCATTCAGCGGCGTCAATGTTCCGGTCCCGACCGTTTATGCGAATGTTCCGGGATTCTGGAAAAACATCAGGATTGGCGGAAAGAATCTGCCTGTCGAAGGATTTGCGACCTACCACCTCAGGATATTGTTGAACAGGGCGGGCAGGGACCTTGTGATCAAGCACCACACCATACACACGGCGCATAGAATGTTTATAAACGGAATTCTGAAGGGACAAGACGGTAAACTGGCCGTCACTGCAGGGGACGAGATCCCCGACAATCTGCCGGATGTTGTGGATGCAGGCATTGATAAGAATGTCATGGACGTCGTGATTCATGTGTCGAATTTCAGTTCATTCAACTGCGGCCTGGGGGAAACCATCAAGATCGGGGTGAAAAAACAGATTCTCGATACATGGAGAAAGGCGCTCTATGTCGACGTATTCCTGAAGGGCAGCATTATCGTGATCGGATTATTCTATCTGATAATCTATCTCTTCAGGCGTCAGGACAGGGCCAATCTCCTTTTCGGGGTGTTCTGCCTGATGCTCGCCCTGATCATAGAAAGCATAGGGGAGAACTACTTTTACAGGCTCATGCTTCCCGGAGTGCCATACAAGGTGAGGCTTGTGCTGAACGATTGCTGCGTCTTCCTTGCAGTGGCGGTGTTCACCTCTTTCATACGCGAACTGTTTCCGCTTGAAACCCCGCGGATCTTCGTAAAGGCCGTTTGGATGGTATCGCTTCTGTTCTCGGCCGCAACCCTTGTTTTCCCCAGCATTATCTATGTCAGGTTGCTGATATACTACCAGTTTTTCATTATCATTCCGTGGGGAATAATATTGACCGGCATGATCATCATTGCCGTGATAAGAAAACGTGAAGCAGCAATTATCGTTCTTTCGGGATTCGCATTGCTCTTCTTATCCACTGCAGGAGATATTCTGAGTCTTAACGCCATCATAAGCAGCTTTTCCATACCATATATGCAGTTCGGCATTTTCTTTTTCATAATGTGCATGGCGAGCGCTCTTGCATTGAGAATGACAAGGGCTTTCAGGGCGCAGGAGATACTCTCGGAAAAGCTCACGGTGAAATCAAGGGAGCTGACTGAAAAAAATATAGAGCTGGACAATGATATTGCTATACGTATTCAGACCGAACGTGAATTGACGGACACGAGAAATTATCTGGACAACGTATTCAATTCTCTTTCCTCAATCCTTGCATCAGCCGATTCTTCAGGCAGGATTACGCAATGGAACACAAGGGCGGAAACATTCACCGGAATAAAAGAGGAGGATGCGAAGGGGCTTTATTTATGGGACTGCCTTACATTTCTGAAGGAATTCAGGGACGACATCATGAATGTGATCAATGAAAGGAATCCCAGGATGTTTGATAATATAAATAATGAAGAGACATCCGGAAGATATTTCAAGATCACGCTTTCTCCCTTGAAGTTTTCAGATTCCGGCGGTGTGGTCGTTTCAGCGGAGGACTGCACCGAATTGGTAATGAAGGAAAAACAGCTCAGACATGCGCAGAAGATGGAGACTATCGGGACCCTTGCCGGTGGGCTGGCGCACGATTTCAACAATGTCCTTGCAGGGATCATCGGCCCGATCTCGCTCATTCAGTACAAGATGGATGCGCACGGCGTGCCTGACAAGGAATTCATGGAGAAACAGCTGTCGGTTATGAGTGTATCGGCGAACCGTGCGGCGGACATGATCAAGCAGCTGCTGGCTGTTTCCAAGCGCAGGGAGATGGATTTCACGGCGATAGACCTGAATGACTCTATCAGAAATGTCCTTGCGATATGCGAAAACTCAATCGACAAAGCCATAAAGATAAAGGTTTCATATTCTTCCAAGGCTGTTGTGCTGGGAGATCAGACCCAGATAGAGCAGGTGCTCCTCAATCTCTGTGTGAATGCCGTTCATGCAATGACTATAATGAGACCGGATAATGATCCATATAAAGGCGAACTGAGTGTTTCAATTGAAAAGTTCAAGACGGACCCCGTTTTCTGTTTGAACCACCAGGAGGCCCTGTCCGGAGAATACTGGAGACTTTCAGTTCAGGATACCGGCGTGGGTATGACCGAAGATATCAAGGCGAAGATATTCGATCCGTTCTTTACCACCAAGGAGATCGATAAGGGAACGGGCCTGGGCCTTTCGATGGTCTACAGCATCGTAAAACAGCACAAGGGATTCATGTCCGTTTATTCCGAGCCGATGATAGGCTCACAGTTCAATATTTTCCTTCCCTCGATTGAAGATATGCTCATGCGTAATGAAAAGGTTTCAGACAAGCTGGTTCATCTTGACGGGAAAACGGTTCTCATAGTGGATGATGAAGCGTTCATAAGGGACAGCCTGAGGACGATGGCCGAAGAATTCGGCCTGAAGGCAATCGATGCACCGGACGGGGAAGAAGCTCTCCTGATTTTTGAAAAGGAAAAAGATTCGATAGATATAGTGATACTTGACATGATGATGCCTAAAAAGTCAGGCAGACAGACCATGAAAGAAATGATGGATATGAAGAAGGATGTCAGAATAATCATAAGTTCCGGCTTCAGCAGGGATGACAGGGTGGAGTCAATGATAAGCCTCGGCGCGAAAGCATTTATCCATAAGCCCTATACGATTGAAAAGTTGAACGAGGCCCTGAAAGAGGCGTTTCTCGTAAAATAGGCTAAGGTCTCAGCCCGGACTTTCATATTCTCCGTTTTTCAGGAAAGGGCTGCCAGAAACGCTGACAGAACGATTGTAGCATTTTCCGCTGCCAGACCGGAAAACCGCAAAAACTGCCTCTCGTTCGAAGGTGTTCCGGCCTGGTCTGACATGGCCCTTATAGCGATAAATGGGATATTGTTGACCCTTGCGACCTGGGCGACGGCAGCGCTTTCCATATCGACCGCATTCATCCTGAAATTATCCGAGAGATAATCGCTGTATGACAGATTGTCGATGAATGTAGTACCCGAACCTGCTTTTCCGCCTATAACTCAAAGACAGGTAAGCCACTGGTTTGACCAGTGAGACTTGAAAAGGTTTGACCTTGCAGGATTAAGTATAAATAAGCTTCCAGATAGGCTTGACGGCAGTCAAAGGCTATCTGGAGGCTTAAATGGAAACTTATAAAAGTTTAACACACTCGAGGTTTGATTGTAAGTATCACGTGGTTTTTGTACCAAAGAGCAGAAAGAAAACATTGTATGGAAAGATCAGGGAATATTTAAAAGGTGTGTTTCACGAACTGGCGAGGCAGAAAGGATGCGAAATTATTTCTGGGCACATAGCAATGGATCATGTGCATTATGATAACGCCGAAGCTGGCAGTATCAGAAGTAATAGGGTATTTAAAGGGCAAGAGCGCAATAGCAGTAGCGCGTCAGTTTGGAGATAAGCAAAGGAATTTCAACGGAGAGAATTTCTGGGCTCGAGGATACGCGGTATCAACAGTTGGTTTTGAATTGGAAAAGGTTAAGGAATACATTGCCGAAGATGGACAGTGAGAGGTAAGAGGGCAGATTCTAACGGCCGTCTTTGAGACGGCTCATAACCGTCAAGCCTCCCTCTCTGAGGGAGCGTTATGACTT